>CAVGKI010000023.1:0-9847 GCA_963629655.1 Butyricicoccaceae bacterium
TCTCTATGCTGCTGTACGGAGCGCCGGGCGTCGGAAAAACCACTCTGGCCTTATCGGCACCTGACCCTATCATTATCGACTTTGACCGCGGCATGAGCCGCGTCAAGGCGCAGCACCGCAAAACCGCAATCTTCTGTGACACCTATGAGGAAGTCCTCACTGACATCAAATCCCCGGAGGTCTCCGACTGCCAGACGCTCATTATTGACACTGGCGGCAGCTTCGTGACCTTTTTGCAGGACTGGGCCATGAGGACAAATCCCACCGTCAACCGGCAGAAGAACGGCGCCATCTCCCTCAAGGGATTTGGTGCGGTGAAGTCCGAATTCAGCCGCTTTACCTCCATGGTGAAAGACGTGATGAACAAGAACATCATCTATGTATTTCACTCTCAGGAGCAGCAGGATAAGGACGGCAACGCACAGCAGCGGCTTATGTGCGAGGGCGCAGCGAAAAACATAGTCTGGACGCCCTGCGATTTCGGCGGCTACGTGCAGATGATAGGCGATCAGCGTGTTATCTGCTTTTCTCCTGAGCAGGAGTTCTTCGCTAAGGGATGTCACGGGATAAACGGCAAGTACACAATCCCCAATCTCGGCGACGCTGACAGCAATGATTTTCTGACGCGGATATTTGACAAGGCAAAGGCGAATATCGAGGCCGAAAATGAAGCGTTTGCCCCTATCCGGGAGCAGTACGACAAGACGATGATACAGGTGCAGGACATTATTGAGAACATCGTCGATGCGGAAACGGCCAATGCAGCCGTCTCAAGTATACCTGCGCTTGAGCACGTTCTGACTTCTGAGAAAGAAGCTCGCGCCATGCTCAAAGCCAAGACTGACGAACTCGGCCTTAAGTACACCAAATCTGGAGGCTATGTCCCCAAGGAGGCGTAATTCATGGCTCGATACCTTATAACTCAAACGCTGCTGTCCTCATGGGCGTATGTCTATAACTGCTGGGACGGGTTAGAGGATGACGCAATGGCCGACTTCATGCGCACACTGAACCGAGAGCCAGTAGCACCAACAGATGCGATGCAAGAGGGCATAGAATTTGAGAACGAAGTTTATAAGACCGCGGCGGGTATGGCTCGTCAGCCTCATGCAAAATGGGAAACTGGCGTTCAGGCCGTTGCAACGATACTCCGCGGCGCGCAGACACAGGTCAAGGCGCAGCGCGATATCAATGTCCACGGCATGGACTTCCTCGTATACGGCATTCTCGACGGCCTTAAAGCTGGCGTTATATACGATGTCAAGAAGAAATCCAAGAGCTTTGGCTCGCTTGAGCTTGCCGGAGGATACTTTGACAGTGCGCAACACCCGGCCTACTTCTACATAGTCCCGGAAGCTTATGAGTTTCAGTATCTCGTGAGTGACGGTCAGGATCTCTATATTGAAAAGTACCGCCCAGAGGCGTGTAGACCCATATCAGAGATTATAGAGGAATTCATCGTTTCCATTGAAGCGATGGGACTGCTGCCGCTGTACAAGCAGAAATGGGCAGCAAAATGAAAGGCCGACTTATTGATTTCTCAACCGGCTATAACCGCAAACAGCGCATTACACTCGAAATAGAAAGCGACTTCCGCGAGGGCTATGAGGCCCTCAAAGAAGCCGAACTTGAAATCAGCATCAAAAAATGGCGCAGGAAGCGCAGCAAAGACGCAAACGCATATTTTCATGTGCTGGTGAATGCCATCGCTGAAGCTCGGGGCGTTTCTGATGAAGAAGTGAAGCGGTCGCTTGTTGTGGATTATGGCTCTCTTGCCAGAGACGATGATGGCAAAATTATAGGATTCAAACTGCCCTCAGGTGCTGATGTCAGTTTTATCTATCCATATACAAAGCTGTACCAGACCATAGAGGAAAACGGGAAAAGCTTTAACTGCTATCTTGTCTATAAGCACAGCGCTGATATGGACTCTAAAGAGATGGCGCGTCTCATAGATGGAGCCGTCGAAGAGGCAAAAGAACTTGGCATCGATACTGACACACCAGAAGAAAGAGCGAGGTGGAACAGCTATTAAAAAAGTAATTTGTGACTACTGCGGCAGACCCGCGAAGCTGTGTGACAGCAAAATCGTCTATGGCCGCAGTCACGGAAAAATCTATTACTGTGGTTGTTGCAACGCCTATGTTGGATGCCACAAAGGAACCACGAAGCCACTCGGGCGGCTTGCAAATGCGGAGCTTCGATACTGGAAGAAAGCCGCTCACGCAGTATTTGATCCGCTTTGGCGGTATGGATGTTTCAAAGGACACCGGAATGCAGCGTATGCGTGGCTTGCTCAGGAAATGGGCATTCCGCGCGAAAAGACGCATATCGGGATGTTCGATGTGTCACAGTGCCGCAAGGCTATCGAAATCATAAACAAAGAATTCAAAGGAGACTATCGACATGGAAAACTCTGAACAGTTCGTCACAATACCTCTCGAAGAGTACAACAAGCTCGTTGTTGCAAGAAGCGGCATTGACCTAATCGGGCAGTCTATCGGCAGATACGGTGCAGACCGCACAATTGTCTGCGCTGTTTGCAAGTCCTTTGGCTATGAGTACAAAGGGGAGACCGAGGATGCTTAACCATATTGTCATCATGGGAAGGCTGACGCGAGACCCGGATTTGCGGTATACGCAATCACAGCTTCCGGTCGTGTCTTTCACGCTTGCTGTTGACCGAGACTTTTCTGGAAAAGACGGCGGCGAGAAGCAGACCGATTTTATTGATTGCGTAGCGTGGCGTTCTACGGCCGAATTCGTCAATAAGTATTTCACTAAGGGCAGCATGGCGGCGGTCTCCGGGCGGCTTCAGCTTCGAGACTGGACGGACCGCGAGGGCGGCAAGCGCCGCAGCGCCGAGGTCATTGTTGACAACATATACTTCGGCGGAAGCAAGAAGGACAATTCCGCTGCGCCCCAGAGCGTCGCCCAGCAGAGTTATTCAGCCCCGGCATATGAGCAGTCACGCTTCGTAGAAATGGACGACGGCGATGAAGAACTTCCGTTCTGATTGCAGGAGGGCAGAACGTGGCAACAGGTAAAAGATACTACTGGATGAAGCTCAAAGAGTCGTTTATGACTTCGGACACGATCGACTACTTCATGGGGCAGCCAGACGGTGCAAACTATGTTGTTCTCTATCAAATGCTCTGCCTCAAGACCATCAACACGGATGGTAGGCTATCCAGGCAAATCGGCGAGGTCATTATCCCGTTCGATATTGAGAAAATCAGGCGTGATTGCAAGTGGTTTTCCGCCGATACCATCCGTATTGCTCTTAATCTCTATAAGGCGTTCGGCCTCATCTATGAGGATGTGGACGGAACACTGGTTCTTGCAGATCATAAAAATCTGGTTGGCAGCGAAACGGATGCCGCCGCTCGAATGAGAACGTCGCGCGAGAATCGCAGCAATTTACAATTGCCCGACGTAACAGATGGAGTAACAAATGAAGAACATAGTGCGAACATTGTTACACCAGAGAATAGAGATAAGAGTTTAGATATCAGAGATATAGAGAACAGAAATAAGAAAGAGAAAAAAGCTGACGCTTTTTCCGTTTTCGCGGCCGAGGACAGCGAGCTGCTTTCTGCACTCCGTGATTTTGAAAAAATGCGCAACAAAATCAAGAAGCCACTGACTGACCGGGCAAAAACAATGCTTATCAGCAAGCTCAAGAAGGAATTCCACCCTGAAGATTGGATACCTGCTTTAGAGAGAAGCATATCCCACTGCTGGCAGGACATTTATCCAGTCAGTAAGCGGGATATCGATTGGCCGCAAAGTCGCTCCGCAATGGATGACCTGAAAGAGCTGCACGAGCTTTTCGACAGGGAGGACGGTATATGACAAAAAAGGAAATGACGGAGATTTTCGCTGTCATGAAATTAGCCTATCCGAATGCCGAAATGTTTAAGGGTGGCATAGAGACGCTCAAGCCCACGATTGAGCTTTGGGCTTCCTGCCTGGCAGATGTGGACTTTTGGACAGGGCAGCAAGCTCTTGCCCGTGTTTGCCGAGAGTGCAAATTTCCGCCGACGATTGCCGAATTCAGGACGCAGGCCAAGGCCGCAACAAAAGCTTTTGATTTAACTGTGAATCGGTATATCAACGACTTGCGCACGGCTGATTTCATGGAGGGCTTAGACGTGTACTATGCGCGGCTTGCTCCCGGTGATCCGCTCAAAAGAGCAATCGACCTCATGGGCGGCGTGTCAAAGCTCATAACCACCTACGATCATGCAGGAGAATCAAAATCGATATGGAATTGGGCTCAGTTCGAGACCTGCCTGAAAGAAGCTATGCATAGCAGCGGCGCGTTGAGCGGCAAATCGTCAAGTGCGCTGCCGGCCGCAAGAAAGGAGTAGCGATGTCGATAGAGCAAAAAAACAAAATCTGTGCGATCACGGCATTCCTCGGCGCGGGCTTTGCAATAGGCGCCATAACCGGGATGATGGGCGGCTATGTCTCCATAGGCGATGGCATTCGGCAATTTCTGATTGCAACGCTTATGCTTATAGGCGGCATTTGCGGCGGAGGGCATCGGGGATGAACATCCATATCACGATACCCGGAGAGCCAAAAGGTAAAGAACGCCCGCGATACAGCAGTAAGAGCAAAACCATCTACACGCCGGCGAAAACCGAGAATTATGAAAAGCTGATTGCTGATACATACAAGGCTGAATATGGCAATCTCAAATTCTCGGCCGGTGAGCCGCTGGAAATGCGCATATTGGCGTACATCGGCATTCCAGCGTCAGATACCGCTTCAGCGCGTTTGAAAAAGTTGCGCAAAGAAACCAGACCGACAAAGAAGCCGGACTGGGATAACATCGGGAAAATCGTTGCCGATGCCCTTAATGGCGTCGCATATCACGATGATGCGCAGGTCGTTGATGCGGTAACGCGCAAATTCTACTCAGACAATCCGCGAGTAGAAATAGTCATTCGCCCGGCGCGCAGAGAAAAGTAAATTCAATCAACTACGAAAGGAAAATGATAATGAGCCACGCAGTAGAACTTTCTCTTGAGAGTGAGGCTTTCAATGCATTCAAGGCTGATTTTAAGCAGCTCCTCAACAGCACCCTCAACACCATGCAGCAGAAAGACGTTGAGAATGCGTCCATTACGGCCAAATTCGAGATAAGTCTTCAGACTGGCGGCAATCCCAATCTCAGAGCACCCGACAGTGAGGATGAGCGCGAAATCATCATGCCGATGTTCAAGCACAAAATCACGGCGGCAATGCAGCTCAAGGCCGAAAAGAGCGGATTCCTCGGCGGTCCGGATTTCGAGCTTGTATGGGATAGAAATTCTGGCACGTTCGCCATGATTCCCATCGGCAGCGATCAGACTTCCATTTTTGATGAACTCTATGAGGACGAGGAGGGCGAAGAGGCATGACCGGCAAGGACATAGAGATAGCCAAGCTTAGACGGCAGAACGAAAAGCTGAGAGCCGACCTCGCTTTTGCGCTGAAAAATCCTATGCAGAGCTGTAAAGTATGCAAATTCCGCGATGCTGACTGCTCTCGCAGCGGACAGGACTGCCACCCTGAATGGAGGGGAGAATCTATTGGATGACAAAGTTTATATCTGCACCATGAATGGCTGCGGATTCGGCAAAGGTAATATGCCAAGATGCCGCCGCTGCGGATTCGAGGAAAAGGAGGCAGAGCGCCGCAAGGCGCTCCCCCTCGTAAAAGGTGAAGACGGTCTCATGCGTAAGCACGTCGGCATAAGCAGCGATGAGTGAAAAAGGATACTGCTGGCTTTGCGGACGAAACGGCGCGCAAGACCCACTTGACAGGCATCACATATTCGGCGGCGCATATAGAGACAAATCCGAAAAATACGGGCTTGTCGTAATGCTCTGTCATGATAGATGCCACATATTCGGCAAGTATGCCGTACACAGAAATGCCGATACAATGCGAGAACTCCGGCAATATGGGCAGCAGATAGCAATGGAACGCTTCGGCTGGACGATAGAGGACTTCCGCAGAGAATTCGGAAAAAACTATTTGGAGGATAAATATGTTTGAAAATACAACAAACAGTCAGATGGTGTATCTGAGCACAGACGAACTTTTCCCTCATCCCGACAATCCTCGCAGGGAACTTGGAGATCTGACGGAGCTTGCAGACAGCATAAAGCAGAACGGCGTTCTTCAGAATCTGACCGTTGTTCCCCGCATGGCAACAAGTGAGCTTGCCGGTGAGCCTTGCCAGCATGGCTATACCGTCATCATCGGCCATCGCCGTTTAGCTGCCGCAAAGCTCGCCGGGCTGAGCGAACTGCCCTGTGTCGTTATGGAAATGACCGAGAAAGAGCAGATTCAGACAATGCTGGTAGAGAATATGCAGCGCTCAGACTTGACCGTCTATGAAGAAGCGCAGGGCTTTCAGATGATGCTTGATCTCGGCGAGACGGTTGAGACTATCGCAGAAAAATCCGGCTTTTCACAGTCCACTGTGCGCCGCCGCGTGAAGCTGCTTGACTTGGACAAGGATAAATTTAAGCGAGCTGAGAGCCGCGGCGCGACGCTGGAAGACTATGCCGCCCTCGACAAGGTCAAAAATACAGACACCAAGAATCAGGTGCTCGATACCATAGGAACGCCGAATTTTCAGAATGAACTCAAAAAGGCTCTGGCTGAACAGCGGTATCTTGAACGCCGTGATGAATGGCTCAATGTTATAAAGACCTTTGCTGTTGAAAATGCAAATTGTGAGGTTTCTACGCACAAATACATCTGCAATTATGGCAGGTGGAATCTGTCTGCCGAGGTCAAAATCCCGGATGACGCTGACAAAGTCAAATATTATTACACAGTCAGCAGTATGCAGATAGACATCTACCGCGACAAAGATGATGCCCGCGAGGACGCAGAGCGTGCAAAGCGCGAGGAAGAGCGCCGCCAGAATGAAAAGATCGGATATGAGTTTGAGAGCATTACAAGTGCGCACTTCGAGCTCCGTTCCGAGTTCGTAAAAGGTCTGAGCAATGCGGTCTGCAAGAAGCACATGAAGGAAATCAGCTCCTTTGCAATGAAAGTGCTTTGGCTGATGTCCAGCGGCGGATATACGCATCCGAAAATTGACGCAAAGCTTTGCGCATCGTGCCTCAATGTGAAGATAGAGGGAGACTCCACGGACGATGAATTCTCCCTTGAAGATGAAACTGGATTCGTGAGCGCGTCAGAGGCTATGCCCGAAAAGCTCATTCTTTGCATGGTATATTCCGCTGCTGATGAGCGCGGCAAGGGCTACTGGTGCCGCAACTGGAAAGACGGCAAGTTCGCCTATGGGCATAAAGAAAACGAAATGCTCACAAGCATATATGAGCTGCTTGAAGCACTCGGATATGAGGTGTCCGACGAAGAAACGCTTATGCGGACTGGCTGCGCTGACATTTTCGAGCTGTATTGCAGCGACGATACCCCGGCTATGGAAAGCAACGAGCTTGACGAGAAAGATGATAACGACTTCGATGACGCTATTCGGGAAAAGCTCAAGGATACTGTCGGTGATGTCGATGGAGTATAAGGAGTTTCTTGAACGCAAAGCGCAGACGATTCCCTGCTGTGGTTTCACCTTCCAGAAAGCCGAAATGAACCGCAATTTGTTTGACTGGCAGAAAGACATCGTTTCATGGGCGCTGAAAAAAGGCAAAGCGGCGCTTTTTGAAGACTGTGGTCTCGGCAAGACAATACAGCAGCTTGAATGGTGCAGCATCGTTTCCGAGTACACAGGAATGCCAACCATGATTCTTGCGCCGCTGGCCGTTTCCCGGCAGACAAAGAAAGAAGGACTCAAGTTCGGATATGAGGTCAACATCTGCCGCAGCCAGAAAGACGTAAAGCCCGGTATAAACATATCGAATTATGAAATGATCGAGCATTTCAACCTCTCAACGTTCGGCGGAGTTGTTCTCGATGAAAGTTCAATCCTGAAGAATTACAGCGGAGAAATGCGCACACAGATTATTGAGTCGTGCAAAGGGACAGCCTTCAAGCTGTCCTGCACGGCGACGCCAGCCCCGAATGATTATATGGAAATCGGCAATCAGGCAGAGTTTTTGGGCGTGATGACACGTTCTGAAATGTTGGCAACCTTTTTTGTGCATGACGGCGGGGAAACAAGCAAATGGCGGTTAAAAGGCCATGCGCAGAATGATTTCTGGGAATGGCTCGCAAGCTGGGCCGTGGTTCTCACTACCCCGGCAGATCTCGGCTATGACGGGTCACAATATGTGCTCCCGGAGCTGAATATTCAGTATGTCGAAGTGCCGTCAGACCTGCCGCTCGCTGCTACACTATCGGAGCGCAGGGAGGCGCGCAGAAAAAGTCTTGATTCCAGATGTGCCGCTGCCGCGAGGCTCGTTGAAAAAGAGCCGAACGCACAATGGCTTATGTGGTGCGATCTGAATGACGAGGCCGATAAGCTGTGCAGCATCGTGTATGGTGCGCGTGAAGTACGAGGTTCTGACAGCTCCGACAGAAAAGATGTGCGCCTCACTGCCTTTACGGAGGGCTTGATACGTCGGCTTGTCACCAAGCCCAGCATTGCCGGATTCGGTTTGAATTGGCAGAAGTGTCACAACATGATTTTTGTCGGCCTTTCCGACAGCTATGAAATGCTGTATCAGGCAATTCGCCGGTGCTGGAGATTCGGGCAGAAGCAGCCCGTAAATGTCTATATTGTCATTTCTCAGGCGGAAGGAGCTGTAAAAGAGAACATCATCCGCAAAGATGAACAGTGCAAGGCCATGATTGCCGAAATGGTCAAACACACAAAAGATATTCTGGCAGCAGATATAAAGGCCACTGTCAGAATGACAGACTTATACGAGCCAACGGTTGATATGACAACTCCATCATGGCTCATTGAAGGAGGATACGCAGCATGAAAGTACTAGGTCAGAAAAGCGGTGAAAACTGGGTGCTGTACAACGGCGATTCATGTGAGATCCTTGTCGGCATACCGACCGCCAGCATTCACTATTCGATTACATCTATCCCGTTTGCGTCGCTGTACACTTACTCAAATAGCGAAAGAGACCTCGGAAACAGCAGAAACTATGGCGAATTTGCAGAACATTATCAGTACCTCGGCAAGGAATGGTACAGAGTGATGATGCCCGGCCGCTTGGTGTCTATCCACTGCATGAATCTTCCCGCTATGAAAGAGCGGGATGGTTTTATCGGGGTGAAAGATTTCCGAGGCGATGTGATTCGATGGATGCAGACTTGCGGTTTTATCTTTCACAGCGAAGTGTGCATATGGAAAAATCCCGTTGTAGAAATGCAGCGCACAAAGGCTCTCGGCCTCCTGCATAAACAGATTCGCAAGGACAGCGCAATGAGCAGAATGGGCATCCCCGATTACATAGTCACATTCAGAAAGCCGGGGATGAATCCTGAGCCTCTGGAGCATACGCACGAGAATTATTCTGTTGACCATTGGCAGCAGGTCGCGTCCCCGGTTTGGGATGAGTATCCCGCTCCTGTGTGGTGGGACATCAATCAGAGCGCGACTCTCCAGCGCAAGAGCGCCAGAACAGAAAAGGATGAAAAGCACATCTGCCCCTTGCAGCTTCCGGTCATTGAAAGATGCGTTGAGCTGTGGAGCAAAGAGCATGAAATAGTCCTCGACCCGTTTGACGGTATCGGCTCAACAGGATACCAGGCACTCAAGATGGGGCGGCGCCATGTAGGGATAGAGCTGAAGGAGAGCTATTTCAGGCAGGCTGCACTAAATCTTGAAGCTGCGGAGCGGGAGGCGCGGGCATGACACGAAAAAGGTACGTTAAGTTGCTTATGTCTCGCGGATTCAGCC
>CAVGKI010000023.1:9857-17278 GCA_963629655.1 Butyricicoccaceae bacterium
GAAATGAAGCAAACGCAGTTGCACAGCGCGCACTCCAAATCCAAGGCTCTTATTCAGCGGCAGCAAAATACATTCGGCCAAAAATAAAATTCGTCGTAGAAGGACTCGAAGAATTTCAAGATGCGCTATTTCGAGTTTCTGCCAGCATGGAGGATTTCGCCCGAGCTTTGCAGGAGCTATGCGCATCAGGGAAACCCGCGCCGCAAAGCCAGCGCTATGTGGAGTTGGAGGATAACAATGGTGCTGATAATCACGATTCATGTTGATGCACCTGCTGGTCAAGCAATCGGCGTAAAAGAGCAGATTGCTCAAGATTTGGAGCGCTTCGGAGATACAAAAGTTATCTCAATCAAAGAATCTTTACCGCAGCAGTTGGGAATGTTCGCCGACGCACATAACAACCATGAACGAAAGAGGTGAAGTAAATGCGTGAATATATGTCCTGTGCCGGCACTGAAATGAGCGGGGGCAATCAGGTGTATATTCATTACGGTTCAAAGCAGTTTGATATAAGCAAATTTGAACCTATACGAAATTGGTGGAATAAGCCGCACGGAGGGTTATGGGCAAGCCCTATAAATGCCGATTATGGTTGGAAAAGATGGAATGCAGAAAGCCACTATAGAGTGTGTTCCGAAGAAAACTCATTTCGCTTTACTCTGACGCCTGACGCCGTTGTATACTGCATTGACAGCGAATCAAAGGCGCTGGGTCTGCCGAGCCTACCTTGGCCTTTTCCGGATATCAAATACCCAAGCACAAGAACCTTTGACTTTGAAAGGATTTTGCATGCAGGCATTGACGCTATCGAACTCAAGCTTTCTACTGATAGGCAGCTATATTGGGTGATGTATGGATGGGATTGTGACTGTATCCTGATCCTTAATCCGGATGTCATCGTCCCGCTTGACACCGCCGCCGAACGAGCCGCCAATAAACGCGCAGCATTGGATTGGGGGTACTGACTATGGCTGCTATTAGGTTGATAAAGCGTGCCAAATACGCTGGTGATGTCCATGCAGAACTAATAAAGTCGGGGTGGGATCTGGATGCAGCGACTTTGTTTGTTGAGAACATTCCAGATGCTGATGTTGCGCCAGTGTTGCATAGCTATTGGGAAGAATACGCTTGTTCGCAATTTATGGGGGTGGATGAATGGGGCGAGCCGAAATGGCGTGATGGCAGATTTTACATCTACCACAATTACAAATGCCGGAGAAAAACAATTGTAAAAAGCAACTACTGCCCCAACTGCGGCGCGAGAATGGACGGTGTCGAAAATGAAGTGTGAAAAATGCGGCCATGAGTTAGGTGCATTAAGTGTCGATATGTTCAACTACGATGGCAGCGACAGACTCGTTGACGTTGCATTCCGCGAGGAAGAGGAAAACGCGGTAGTAATCTACACCGCGCAAAACTGGACTGGGTATGAGCTTTCCGAAGAAGAAATGTCAGACACAATCCACTGCCCGAACTGTGGAAGATTCCCATTTGAGAACACTGAAATCCACGTTTATGATGTGATTAGGCTGGTAATGTTCAGAAAGGACGGTAAAACAGATGGAGAAGCTTAAACCTTGCCCATTCTGCGGTGGGAAAGCCCAATTTTTAGTAAAAACCCACATGGAGCGTGGGATTACAAGGGGGTATTCCTTTGGCGTATACTGCACAAAATGCGACATTACTACGTCAAAAACAAATTATGGCATTGAGTTTCAGCTTAACGGTAACGGCGAAATAGAAATAACACTGGATGAACGTTTATTGGCAGTCGAAGCATGGAATAGGAGGCCTGACAATGCAGGATGAAAAGTGTACAAATTGTGTAGAACCATGCCCGATGGCTGACATGGCGCATGAAGCCGCTAAAGGCAGAATGTACGCAACGAATGAGTTTATCAGCCTCTTGAAAAAAGTCGAGTGTGGCCAGCTCGTGGAGGTCGTGCGGTGTAAGGGCTGTAAGCATCACAGAATATTTCTGAAACGAGATATGTGTGCGAAAAACGCCCAAGTGCTTGCTGGGCATGAAGTGGGCTTGACAGCCACAAACCCCGACGATTTTTGCAGCTACGGAGAAAAAGCCTATGAATGAGGAGGTCAACCAATGATATCCAGAGAAATATTATCCGCTGCTCTTAAAACCTATGGAGCGGAAGCACAAACGCTAATGGTCATGGAGGAAATGTCCGAACTGACAAAGGAGCTTTGCAAGCATGCTCGCGGCGCGGATAACACTGACGCGATTGCTGAGGAAATAGCTGACGTGTATATTATGCTGAACCAAATGGAGATACTGCACAAGGTAGAAGATCGTGTGATGTGGTGGTTTAATGCCAAATTAGCACGCTTGGAGTGCCGACTGAAAGGAGCTGGTGAAGATGCCGGAACTGGGAATTGAAATACGCAGTTGCTCAGATTGCAGAAAGAAAGATGTCGGGATAATGCTCTATGATATGCTTTCGTGGCAGCGTGTATCGCTCATGCTGGCTTATGACAGAGAGCGGGATATCATCATCGTGGATGAAACCATGCTGATGAACGCTATATGCATGGTAAACCCCGCTCAAGAGCCAAAGCATATCGAGCTTGGCGACGCCAGAGGAATGTGGAAGAAAAGGCTGGTGAATCTCGAAGATGGGCGATAAGAGCAAAGATTATATCATTCGGCTGGCGGCCGAAGTCGGCGCAAAAACCGCTCTTAAAGAGTTCGAGGCTGAGATGGTCAAATCCAAGAACGAGCGCTCAGATCGGAGACTTCGCAACACCCGGCTGCTGCTGCGAAACTACCGCATGTTTAAGGCTCACGCTGAGAATGCTATATATGATGCGCAGGACGTGGACGAAGACGCCTATGACATTATCGACCTCATGTCTGACCGCTGGCAGGACAGTGATGCTATTGTCGAAAGCATAAAACAATCCGTCGCCCGGACAGTTACGATAGTATCGCACATCGACGCTATGCTCCATCTCTATGAAGTCTACTGCACGCAGTCAGGCAGCGCAGAGGAGCTGCGCCGTTGGGTGGTAATCAACGGCCTGTACATAAAAGAACCGCCCATGACTGTCAAGGAGTTGGCCAATGATAACTTCGTCACTGAGCGGACGATTTACAGAGATATAGACATTGCCAGTGAGCGTATAGCCGCCCTTATTTTCGGCATCGACGGAATAAAGAAAAGCTGATGTCAAAAACGTGTCAGTGACAATTCAATATGAATGTGTTATTATGGCACTCGTAAAATCTTAATCATAGCCTGAACTCCCGATTTTTGAGGTCTTCGCCCAGACCGCTGAGAAAGTCGGGAGTTTTACTTTTGGCACAAAGGAGGGCAGCAACTGACCCGCTCCTTATAGTTTGATGAACTTTAAGGAGGAAATCTTGTGTTTGCACAAATCAAAGAGAAATTCAAAGCCAATCCCATTGAGTATTATTCGCTGAGCATCGCTGCTTCTTGGGCCGGTGCTGGCTCTCTCATGAACTCCACAACGCTGGCTCAAACGCTCGGCGTAGTTCCAGCGCTTATCTGGTGTGCATTCAACACTGTTGCCTGTATGGTGTTCGGTCTGATTATTTGGAAGCTGCCGACTGTCCGGGGAATAATGCGGATGCGTATCAGCCGCATTGTTCTGGCCTTATTCAGCATCTTTCAAATCTGGCTGTGCATGACTGCCATAAATGAAGCATGGGCATCTACTGCGGTAGGTATGGTGGGAGGTATGGTTATTACCTATGCCTTCACAACTGGATTCATAATCGCACTGTACCGGCGCGGCATTATTGCAAATATCATGACTGACAACGGCGGGATGTACATTATTTATGCCCTTGTGGTCGTCCTGTCGCTTTCATCCTTATACATCGCCGGATGGAATTTTGATGGTCTTTCCAAAGGGCTTGAGACGGCAAATCTGATGCAGGGCTTGTACAAGGGGCTCTTGCTGCTCCCAGGGCCGTTTACTTATCCATACTTTTATAAGCTGCTCGATTATAACGAGGGCAATGATGAGGGCGTCAGCAGAACAGACATGACTCAGGCTTTCATAAATGGCGGTATCGGATTTGGCGTATATCTTCTGTTCGCGTTCTCGCTGATATTTACGACGGCCTCGCCGGTGCTTAACGTCTGCAAAGCCGTGCTATTATCTGCGTTGGCAATATCGACGCTGTCAACATTCATCTATTCGGAGTTTGCTGTATTCGGGCAAAAAGTAGGCCTTGCAATAAATGTGTTTGCTCTCCTGTTTTGGATAGCAGTTGCCCCTCTCGGTGTGATGGGCGTCTGGACGCTCATGGCGGAGAGCCGGGTATATCTTGTCGTTGCAATGCTTGTTGCTGCGGTTATAAAGAGACAGCATGATATGCGGGAGGCGGCACTATGATGCAAGTCGTAACAAAGAGCCTCGCTGACCTGCACGAAGCACCGAAGAATGTGCGCAAGCATACGGATAAGCAGATAAAAGAATATGTGCGGTCACTTGAAATGTTCGGTCAGATAAAGCCTATCGTCATAGACGAACACGGAGAGATCATAGCTGGTAATGGACTGTTTCTTGCACTTCGCGCTATGGAGCGGGAGACATGCGAATGCTATATTGTTTCCGGTCTGACCTCCGCGCAGAAGAAAAAACTTATGCTCGCCGACAACCGAGTATATGAGCTTGGCATTACAGATGTTGGCGCGTTCGAGGAAATCATCCTTGACCTTGACGGGGATATAGACGTTCCCGGATGGGATGAAGATCTCCTGTCAATGATGAATGCGACAGCCGCTGACGTTGATGACGCTGTCCTCGACTATGGCGATTTTGAAGAGTCGGCCATAACACGCCTTTCCGATAAAAAGCCGCCTGCACCGGCACGCGAAGACAGTATTGCGTATCAGCCCGAAGAGCCGCCCACGCCCGCGCGTGCAGCAGAACATATAAATACCTACCATGAGCCAGAAACGCTCACGAGCGGCGCGCCTGAGGCGTTGCAACGCAGATATATCATCTGCCCGAAATGTGGTGAGAAGATATGCCTGTAAAAAAGTTTGAAAGCACCGTCAGCGTCCTCGATGCGGCAAAGAATCGCATCAAAAATCTCTTCAATACCGGCTGCAAAGTGTATCTGTCTTTTTCATGCGGGAAAGACAGTCTTTGCATGGCAAGCATTACGCTTGACCTTATACTCTCCGGAGAGATAAACGGTGCGCAGTTGACAGTCATCTTTGTTGATGAAGAGGGGCTGTATAAATCTATGGTCGATGCAGCTTTGCGATGGCGCAAGAAATTCATGGCAGTCGGTGTGCCGTTTATATGGCTGTGCCTCCCGCTGAAGCAGGTATCTGTGCTTGACCGTCTGGCATCGTCCGAAAGCTGGATAACATGGGAGCCGGGAAAAGAAGATTCTTGGATCAGGCAGCCGCCGCCGTTCGCTGTCATGCAGCATCCGGTCCTGCGTTATTCTGGGGAAATGAACTATCAAACGTTCTGCCGCAGGGCGTTTTCTGATGGTATGCAGATGATAGGCTTGCGAACCTCAGAATCGTTGACGCGGTTGCAGAGCGTCACAAATCTTGACCTTACAAGGGTAACGCCGGGCGGCTCGTTCTATCCAATCTACGACTGGAAAGACAATGATGTGTGGCTCTATATCAAGGAGCGCAAGCTTGAATTCCCAGAAATATATATTCGCTTATATGAGGCCGGTGTGCAGAAACGAAACCTGCGCCTGTGCGCGTTCTTCGGAGACTGCGGCACACAGGGCTTGCGGTGGATTGCGGAGACCGATAATGAGCTATGGCAGCGCATAGAAAAGCGAGAGCCGAATGCTTACCTTGTGCTGCTCTACTGGGACAGTGAAATGTTCCGCAGGCAATCCCGCAAGCGCCGAGAACTTGAATCGGATGGGCAGAAAAAAGACTATCGCGCCCTTTGCAAGGACATTCTTTTCCTCAATACCGATAAATACACAATAGCGCCAGACACCAAGGCAAAGCTTGATGGATGGCGCTCTTTGTTTATCAAGACCTACGGGATTGCGCAGGAAAAGCACTATAAGCGGATGTATGAGGGGCTTCTTTATGGTGACCCCAAATCACGGGTGCTGAGAATCCTTTGGACAAACATCTTCATCGACTACAATTCTGATAAGGATAAGGCGGTGAAGAGATGAAAGAAATGGATTTGTTTGCACCTCTGGCATCGCTGCAATGGATAGAACGTGACCGGCTGCGCGCGAATGATTATAACCCCAATAAAGTATCCGAGGACAATCTTCAACTGCTGATGCAATCAATCGAAACGAACGGATGGACGTTGCCTATCGTAGTGCGCCCAGACTTCACTATCATTGATGGCTTCCATCGCTGGACCGTTGCCGGGCGTGAGCCGCTCAAAACGCAGCTCGGCGGCAAAGTGCCGGTTGTCATCGTCGAGCACGACGATGCAAGCGATGATATATATGGCACGATCACGCACAACCGGGCAAGAGGTACGCATTTGCTTGAGCCTATGAAAGCCATCGTGAAAAGGTTGCTGGATGACGGCAAAACCGTAGATGAAATTAGTAAACAGCTTGGCATGAAACCGGAAGAGGTATTCAGACTTTCGGATTTCACCCGCGAAGAATTCCTCGACATGATGACAAAGGGCGTGAATGGGTACAGCCGCGCCGTTGTGTACAAGAAAATATGAGAGGAGCATGGCAGATGTGAAAACAACGGAGACTATTCAGGTATTCGTAAAGATTGATAAGGGTAGGACCGTCTGCATCTGCCATGCAGCTCGCAAGCGCTGCGGTTGCGCATGCGAGCGTTGCAATGTCACACGAGATAAGTTCTCTGAGTGGCGGCGCGTTATGCGGCGCGATAAGTATGGGAAGTGATGGGCGGTGAGTCTCGTATGAAGAAGTATAGTCGCAGCACCGGCAAGCGAACACTCAAGGAGGATGGGTTCTATCACACTCCAGCATGGAGACGTATTCGCTTGGCGGTGCTTCAGCGCGATCATTACCAATGTCAGCTCCGACTTTCTAAAAACTGTACAAAAATTGCAACAACCGTGCACCATATCAAAGCGCTTGAGGATTACCCTGAGTTTGCTCTTGACATAGACAACCTTACGAGCTGCTGTTACTCATGCCATGAGCTTACCAAGGTACGCGAGCGCGACTACCCATCTGGTGTACGAATTATAAAGATATAGACCCTATCGCTGCTGATGACAGATTGCATCCGCTGCCGGCTGGTATCTGCCGGAATCAGACTATACCCCCCTCCCCTTAAAGTTGACGTTATCAGCGCAAGTAACCGCGCGACCTTGTGACCTTGCACAAACAATCGCGCGTAAGATTTTTTTGGAAAGAGGTGCAGCATGACAGAAGAAAAAAACACGGCTGAAGAAAAAAGCATGGTGATAAAAGTTGACCTCAATGC
>CAVGKI010000024.1:0-17101 GCA_963629655.1 Butyricicoccaceae bacterium
TATATCCCCTATATTTTATGATTAAATTATACCATAAATCATGAAAAAAGTCTACACTTTATGCACTTTTTATGCGTTGCGTAGACTTTTTCAGTGCCCTTGATATAACACGCTTTTGCGCCCCGACGAGGAAAAAACCGCCTCGTCGGGGCGCAATTTCTTTACAGTTATTTAACGAAAAGTGTGTTATAATCTTAGCGTGAAGAAATTTATACGGCGGTAACGGCAATGAAAACTTTGGAGAAGTTGACAAAAAAGCTGGGGACGTATTTCCCCATGTCGTTCAGGGGATGGCTGGTGTTCATCGCGGCGATGCTGCTCGCCTGCGCGGCATCGGCGCTGCTGAGAAAAGCACCGTCAACGGATGTGTATGTGCCGCTGATCTTCGTGCTGGCGGTGCTGGTGACGGCGATACTCACGGACGGGTACTTCTATGGTCTGCTCGCCTCGGTGACGAGCGTCGTGGCGGTCAACTGGGCGTTTACATATCCGTATATGAAGATCAACTTCTCCATCTACGGCTATCCGCTGACGTTTCTGACGATGCTGGCGGTGGGCATGGCGGTGTCAACGCTGACGGGGCGGCTCAAGGAACAGGAAAAGATAAAAAGAGAGTCCGAGCATGAGAAGATGCGGGCAAATCTCCTGCGCGCCATCTCGCACGACCTGCGCACGCCGCTCACGTCGATAAGCGGGAACATCGGCGTGGTGCTGGACGACAGGGGCGGACTGACAAACGACGAGAAGCGTGAGCTGCTGACCGATGCGAAGAACGACGCGGAATGGCTGTGCCGCATGGTGGAAAATCTTTTGAGCATCACGCGCATGACCGGCGACCAGCCCGGCACTCTCAAAATGCAGGACGAAATGCTGGAGGAGGTCATAAGCGAGACGGTCGTCAACTTCAAAAAGCGCAACCCCGACATTGCCGTGTCAGTCTCCGTGCCGGACACGCTGTTCTTCGTGAAGATGGATGCCATGCTCATCGAGCAGGTGCTCTTCAACCTCATGGACAACGCCGTGCAGCACGGCGGCAATACCACGGCGGTGGGCATCGGCGTGACGACGGAGGGCAGCTTTGCCCGCGTGACGGTTACGGACAACGGGCGCGGCATCGACCGGCGGCAGCTTGAGCATCTTTTTGACGGGACGCTCGGCGCATCGGCGGAGCGCCACGGCGACAGCACGCGCAGCATGGGCATAGGGCTTTCCGTGTGCAAGACCATCGTCAAGGCGCACGGGGGCAAAATATCGGCGCAAAATGCACCGCAGGGCGGCGCACAGTTTATATTTACTTTGCCATTGGGAGGACAGGAAGACTATGAATATCAAGGATAAGGTGCTTGTTGTCGAGGATGAAAAGAGCATTTCCGGCTTTATCCGTGCAATTCTCAGCTCAAACGGGTACGATGTCATTATTGCGCGCTCCGGCAGCGAAGCGTTCTCGATGATAAGCTCGCACTGCCCGGATCTTGTGGTGCTGGATCTAGGTCTGCCGGACATGGACGGGATGCAGATAATTGAGACCGTGCGCCAGTGGACGCAGCTCCCCATCATCGTGGTGTCCGCGCGCAGCTATGAGCGCGACAAGGTCGCCGCGCTCGATAAGGGGGCGGACGATTATATCACGAAGCCGTTCGGCGCGGCGGAGCTGCTGGCGCGGGTGCGCGTCGCGATACGCCACACGCGCTCCGGGCTCGTCAACGAGACGCTCGCCTCTACGGGCAAGTTCACCGCCGGTGAGCTGACCATTGACTATGACAAGCATCAGGTGCTCATCTTAGGTGAAAATGTGCACCTTACGCAAAATGAGTATAAAATCGTGGCTTTGCTCGGCAAATGCGCCGGAAAAGTCTTGACCTACGACTTTATAATGAAAGAGCTATGGGGTCCGCAGAGCAAGGGCAGCAACCAGATCCTGCGCGTCAACATGGCGAACATCCGCCGCAAGATCGAAAAGAACCCCGCCGAGCCGCAGTATATCTTCACCGAGGTCGGCGTGGGCTACCGTATGATCGAGGGCGATTGATTCTGCGATTTACTATAGGAGGTATACATATTGCATTTACCTGAACTGATTTCCGATTTGGCGCTGATGCTGCTGACGGCAGGCGTTGTTACCGTTGTTTTCAAAAAGCTCAAGCAGCCGCTCGTGCTGGGGTACATACTCGCGGGCTTCCTGATAGGTCCGTATATGCCGTGGTTCTTCACGGTGACGGACGAGGTGTCCATCAGCACGTGGAGCGAGATAGGCATCATCATACTGATGTTCTCGCTGGGACTGGAATTTAATCTGCACAAGCTTGCCAAGGTCGGCGGCACGGGTGTTATCACCGCGTTCACGGAGGTGGGCGGTATGCTGCTGCTGGGCTATGTAACGGGGCAGCTACTCGGCTGGGGCGTGATGGACAGCATCTTCCTCGGCGGTATGCTCTCCATGAGCTCCACCACCATCATCATCAAGGCGTTCGACGAGCTGGGCGTGACGAAGAAAAACTTTGCACAGCTTGTGTTCGGCACGCTCGTGATAGAGGACATCGCGGGGATATTCATGATGATTATCCTCTCCACAATCTCCGTCAGTCAGAACATCTCCGGCGGCGATCTCGCGCTCAAGCTGGGGCTGCTGGTGCTGTATCTGGTGCTGTGGCTCATTCTGGGGATATACCTGCTGCCGACGCTGATGAATAAATCCGTCACGTTCATGAACGATGAGACGCTTTTGATAGTGTCGCTGGGCATATGCTTCGGCATGGTGCTGCTGGCAAACGCCTTGGGCTTCTCGTCGGCGCTGGGCGCGTTCCTCGCGGGGTCGCTGCTCGCCGGAACAATACACGCCGAGCGGGTGGAGCACCTGACGAGCGGCGTGAAGGATCTCTTCGGCGCGGTGTTCTTCCTGTCTGTCGGCATGATGCTCGACCCGTCGATGGTCGTGCAGTACATCGTCCCCATACTCATCATCACGCTCGTCACCCTCGTGGGCAAGCTGTTCTTCTCGTCGCTGGGCGTGCTCCTCTCGGGGCAGAGTCTCAAAAACGCGATACACTGCGGCTGCTCGCTGGCGCAGATAGGCGAGTTTGCGTTCATTATTGCGTCGCTGGGTATGTCGCTTGGCGTTATCGCGGACTATATCTATCCCATCATCGTCTCCGTCTCCGTCATCACCACGCTCACCACGCCCACCTGCATCCGCAGCTCCGACAAAATATGTGCGGCGGTGGAGGGCGTGCTGCCCAAGAAGCTTGTGGCAAAGCTTGACGGGTACACCGAGGACACGAGCGGGGACGACGGCGGCAATCAGGACAACGACTGGGCGGTGTTCATGCGTCGGTATATGAAGACCACGCTGCTCTACGGCGTTATCATGCTGGGCATTGTGATCATCGGCACGCGCCTGCTCTATCCTGCGGCGAGCGAGTATCTGCCCGAGGCGTGGATGAGCAAGGGCATTGCGCTCGCCGCCATATATCTGGGCGTTGCGCTCTTCATCCGCCCGATGATGGACACGAAGAGCCCGCAGTACACGGCGCTCTGGATGAAATCAAGGCACAACCGTCTGCCGCTCATGGCGCTCAATGCCTGCCGCCTTATCATCATCGTGCTCATCGCGTTCGCGCCCATCCAGATCGTCACCGGCGTAAGCGGTGCGTGGCTGCTGCCGGTGATCGCGGCGGCTGTGATACTGCTGTACCGCTCCGGCGCGCTGGCTTCGGCGTACCTCTCGGTCGAGGCGCGCTTCCTCGCCAACTTCAACGAACGCAATCTCGGCAAATTCACCGACAGCGACACCGCGACGGAATGGCTCGACGAGAAGCTTTATGTGCTGGAGTTTGACTGCCCGGAGAGCGGCGTGGAGGGGAAGTCCCTGCGCGAGCTCGGCTGGGGCAGTGTGTACGGCGTGAACGTCGTCAAGCTCGTGCACGGCAAGCGGCACATCAATATGCCCGACGGCGGCACGGTCATATCAAAGCACGACCGTATCTATGTCATCGGTGAGGCGAGCCCCATACACAGCATGTGTCTCGGTCTCGGCATCAACGAGGACGGCACGCTGCCCACCCTGCGCGAGTTTATCGACGGCGAGCGGGGCGACGCGGGCGACCTCTACTCCTACGCGCTTAATGTTGAGCGGGATTCCCCATTTGCCGGCAGCCCCATAAAGGACAGCCGCATCCGGGAGGATTACGACTGCATTATCCTCGGACTCCAGCGCAACAAGCTCCCCATTGCCCAGCCCGATATAAACATGATCATCCAGCCGGGCGACCTCATCTGGATTCTCGGCACAAAGACCATGGCGGGCAAGCTTTTGCAGGAGGAGCTGTGAGTACTGCAAAAAAACGAGAGGCTTCGCAAAAGCCCCTCGTTTTTACGTTTTTATCATGCTGCGCTGTCGGTCTCCGAGCTCTCGGTCGTGCTCTTCGTTGGGTCGTAGAGCGCCACGAACTCCTCAAGCGCAAGGTCGTTGTCCGTGATGTACTGCGCCGCCTCCTTGCCGACATAGCGGAAGTGCCAGCCCTCGTTCATCACGCCAGTCACGTCTGACTTGGAGCCGGGAAAACGGTGGATAAAGCCGTACTCCGCACAGTGCGCGACGAGCCATTTGGAGGTGTCGGTGCTGTCGATCTCGTCGTTCTTTATCTCGCGGTAACGGTCGGTAATGTCACAGCCGAGCCCCGTCTGGTGCTCGCTGCACCCGGCGGGCATGGTGATGTAGTGCCCGCTTGAGTCCTTTCCGTCGGTTATGCCGTTGTTGGCACAGACACGCTGAAAGTTCGCATCCTGATCGGCATAGCTGCGATAGCCGGAGGAGAGGTATACGGGATAGCCCGCCTCCTTGCAGCCGAGCGCCATATCAAGCAGCGCCTGCGCGATGCGCGAATCCACGGCGCAGCGGTTGGCATTGTAGGTAAGCTGTATATCCGTTTCGTCGGCGGTCTGGTTGAGATAGGCAAGCTCCGGCGGCTCATACTGCCCGATGGAATTGTCACCGTTGACAAGCACATACTCCCAGCTCGTTATGTCGATATCCGGCGGCGTGGGCAGACCCAGCGCGGCGGCGCGCCCTGCGGGGGAATCGGGGTCAACGGTCGGTTCGGGCGTGGCGGCTGTCTCCTGCTCCTGCGCGGCGGCAGCCTCGGCAGCCTCGGCGTTTGCGGCATCCTGCTGCGCAACATAGTCAGCAAAGCGCGGATCGCTGCGGTAATAATCCTCCGCCGTGCCGCCCGCATCAAGCACCGCTTGAAGCTTGCTGTACACCACGGCGTGGTCGTCATCAAAATCGCTGGAGTGCGGCGAGGTGGAGATGCGCAGATACGAATATATCACAAACACCATCAGCACGAATACGCCGAATACTATCCTGAATCCACGGCTGCCTTTCATACGAGCCTCCTGTATATATGAAGAATAACAAACAAATTAAGCAACGCACACAGTGCGTACGTAATACTATATCATTTTATTTGGGCGCGGTCAACACCAAATAATATGTAAACCGGACAAGATCGGTCGTGCGAATATGCTTGCCGTGGCGGCGCAGATGCTATATAATAATGAATAATAAGAAAAACGATAACGGAGGTTGGACAATGACACTTACATGGTACGGACATTCCTGCTTCAAGCTCGAAAGTGCGCAGGGAAGCATTGTGCTTGACCCGTACGAGCCGGGATATGTTCCGGGGCTGGCGCTGCCGGAGGGGTTGAGTGCGGACGCGGTGATATGCAGCCACGGTCACGGTGACCACAGCTATGCCGCCGGTGTCGCACTCACCGGGCACAGGACAGAGCTTTCGGTGGAGCGCATGGAAACCTTTCACGACGAGGTGCAGGGCGCAAAGCGCGGGCGCAACACCGTCACCGCCGTCACGGCAGAGGGAATGCGCATTGTGCACATGGGCGATCTGGGGCATATGCTCAACGCGGAACAGTGCGCCGCACTCGCCGGGGCAGACGTGCTGATGATCCCCGTCGGCGGGTATTACACCATTGACGCGCGCACCGCTGCGGCGCTCGTCCGCAAGCTGCGCCCGCGCATTGTCATACCCATGCATTATCGCGGCGCGGGCTTCGGGTTCGACGTGCTCGCAGGCGTGGAGGATTTCATCGCGCTTTCAGACAATGTGCGGCGGCTGGACACGAACGTGCTCACCCTGCCGACGGACTGTGCACCGATGACAGCAGTGCTGAAATGCCCGGTGAAGTGAAGAGTGGATGTAAAAAATAGGCTTGCCGAATGGCAAGCCTATTTTTATTGCTGTATGGAATTATTCGTAGAGTGCCTTGAGCTTCATGAGGTGATCGTAGCGCTCCTTGGCGTTCTCCTCGGATTCCGCGAAGAGGGTCGTCGCTCTCTCCGGGAATTCGCGGGTCAGACGGCTGTAGCGCGCCTCGTTCATCAGGAATTCCTGATACCCGCCGGCAGGCTCCTTGCTGTCGAGCGTGAACGGGCTCTCGGCTGCCGGGTTGAAGCGGAAGAGGTTCCAGTAGCCGCACTTGACCGCCTTCTCCATCTCCTTCTGGCAGTTCTCCATGCCGCCCTTGATGCTGTGCATCTCGCACGGGGAGTAGCCGATGATGAGGGAAGGACCGTGGTACGCCTCTGCCTCCGCGATCGCCTTGAGGGTCTGAACCTTGTTCGCGCCCATTGCGACCTGTGCAACGTACACGTAGCCGTAGGTCATTGCGATCTCCGCGAGGGACTTGGACTTGATCTCCTTACCGGCAGATGCGAACTGCGCGACCTGACCGATGTTGGAGGCCTTGGATGCCTGTCCGCCGGTGTTGGAGTAAACCTCGGTGTTGAACACGAAGATGTTGACATCCTCGCCGGAGGCGAGAACATGGTCAACGCCGCCGAAGCCTATATCGTACGCCCAGCCGTCGCCGCCGAAGATCCACATGGACTTCTTGTTGAGGTAAGCCTTCTTGTCGAGCACAGCCTGACCGTGCTCGCACACGCCGCTGCTGCATGCCTTCGCCTCAAGCAGGGAGACAAGGCGCTGGGCAGGCTCCTGGTTGGCGTTGCCGTCGTTATAGGTGTCGAGGTAATCCTGCGCTGCTTTTCTGACATCCTCGCTGCCGGCGTTCGCGGCAAGATATTCCACCGTCGGCTTCAAATCGTCGCGGATCTTTTTCTGACCGAGGTAAACGCCGAGACCGTGCTCTGCGTTATCCTCGAAGAGGCTGTTCGCCCATGCGGGACCGCGTCCCTCCTTGTTGACCGTGTACGGCGAGGTCGCCGCAGGACCGCCCCAGATGGAGGAGCAGCCGGTTGCGTTGGAGATGAGCATATGGTCGCCGAAGAGCTGAGTGACGAGGCGGGCATAGCTCGTCTCGGCGCAGCCTGCGCACGAGCCGGAGAACTCAAGATACGGCTGCGCGAACTGGCTGAACTTGACGTTGTCGGCAACGAACATCTCCTTCTTCTCGGAGACCTTCGCGACCATGTAGTCGAACACTTCCTGCTCGGCAAGCTGGCTCTCCATCGGGACCATCTCTATCGCGTGCACGCCGCACTGGCTGATGCAAACGCCGCAGCCCATGCAGTCAAGCGGGGAGACAGCCATGGCAAACTTGTACTCGCCCTTGCCCTTGCCTGCCTTGATCTCAGCAAGCTTGGTCTGCGCGGGTGCGGCAGCCGCCTCTTCGGCGGTGAGGGCGAACGGACGAATGGTGGCATGCGGGCAGACGAACGCGCACTGGTTGCACTGCACGCACTTATCGGCATCCCACTTCGGCACGGACACGGCGATGCCGCGCTTCTCGTATGCGGAAGCGCCCAGCTCGAACGTACCGTCGGCGTGATCGACAAAGGTGGAAACGGGCAGAGAGTCGCCGTCCATCTTGTCGATGGGGTCGAGGATGGAGCGCACCATCTTCACGGTCTTGGGACGACCCGTCTCCTCAACGGCGGCGGTGTGATCCTCGGCGGTCTTCCATGCCTCGGGAATGTCGACCTTGACGTAGGCGGTCGCGCCGGCATCAATGGCGGCATAGTTCATGTCAACGATGTCCTGACCCTTCTTGAGGTAGGAGTGGAGGGCAGCGTCCTTCATGTACTTTAGAGCGTCCTCTTCGGGCAGAACCTTTGCCAGAGAGAAGAACGCGGACTGGAGAATGGTGTTGGTGCGCTTGCCCATGCCGATCTTCTTGGCAAGGTCAATGGCGTTGATCATATAGAGCTGGATGTTGTTGTTGGCGATGTAGCGCTTGGAGGCGGCATCGAGGTGGTGCTCAAGCTCCGCAAAATCCCACTGGCAGTTCACGAGGAACACGCCGCCGGGCTTAACGTCGCGCACGATGGGGAAATGCTTGGTGATATAGGACGGGACGTGGCATGCCACGAAGTCCGCCTTGTTGATGTAGTACGGGCTCTTGATGGGCTTGTCGCCGAAGCGCAGGTGGCTGATGGTCACGCCGCCGGTCTTTTTCGAGTCGTACTGGAAGTAAGCCTGAACAAACTTGTCGGTATGGTCGCCGATGATCTTGATGGAGTTCTTGTTCGCGCCGACCGTGCCGTCGCCGCCGAGACCCCAGAACTTGCACTCGATCGTGCCGGGGACGGAGGTGCTGGGCGCGGGACCCTCTTCAAGGGACATATGCGTCACATCGTCAACGATGCCGATGGTGAACTGGCGCTTCATGTCGGACTTCTTCAGCTCGTTGTACACCGCGAACACGGAGGCGGGAGGCGTATCCTTAGAGCCGAGACCGTAGCGCCCGCCGATGACCTGAACGTCGGTCTTGCCGGCATTGGCAAGAGCGGTCATGACGTCGAGATAGAGCGGCTCGCCCTGTGCGCCGGGCTCCTTGGTGCGGTCGAGCACCGCGAGCTTCTTTGCGGTGGCGGGGATGGCGGCGATGAGCTTGTCCGGGCAGAACGGGCGGAACAGGCGAACCTTTACAAGACCGACCTTCTCGCCCTGCGCGGTCAGATAGTCGATGACCTCCTCCGCAACGTCGCAGATGGAGCCCATTGCGATTATCACGCGCTCGGCGTCGGGAGCGCCGTAGTAGTTGAAGAGCTTATAGTCGGTGCCGAGCTTGGCGTTGACCTTGCCCATGTACTCCTCAACGATGGCGGGCACTGCCTCATAGTACTTGTTGGAGGCTTCACGGTTCTGGAAGAAGATATCGCCGTTCTCGTGAGAGCCGCGCATGGTGGGATGCTCGGAGGAGAGGGCACGCTCGCGGAATGCCTTGACGGCATCCATGTCCACCATGTCCTTGAGATCCTCATAGTCCCATACCTGAATCTTCTGCAGCTCGTGAGAGGTGCGGAAGCCGTCAAAGAAGTTGACGAACGGGACACGACCCTTGATGGCGGCGAGATGTGCCACGGGGCTGAGATCCATGACCTCCTGCACGTTGGACTCCGCCAGCATGGCAAAGCCGGTCTGGCGGCAAGCCATAACGTCGCTGTGATCGCCGAAGATGTTCAGCGTGTGGCTGGCGACGGTGCGCGCGGACACGTGGAACACTGCGGGCAGCAGCTCACCGGCGATCTTGTACATGTTCGGAACCATCAGGAGCAGACCCTGGGAGGCGGTGTACGTGGTGGTGAGAGCACCGGCGTTGAGAGAGCCGTGCACGGCACCGGCAGCGCCGGACTCCGCCTGCATTTCCTGCACCTTTACGGTCGTGCCAAAAATGTTCTTCCTGCCGGCAGCCGACCACTGGTCAACATAGTCAGCCATGGGGCTGGACGGAGTGATGGGGTAGATAGCTGCGACTTCGGTGAATGCGTAGGATACGTGGGCGGCTGCATTGTTGCCGTCCATGGTTTTGAAGTGTCTCTGCATGTCTATATTCATCTCCATTATAAAATTTGACAAAAGCATAACGAGCAAAACGCAACTGTATGTTATGCCTATACAGACACGGATATTTTATCATTCATTTGTCAAAATGTAAACCGTGTCAAGGCATAAATTTTTAGTAAATAATATACGAAATTTCCGAAATCGCGTAATGCCGCCGCAAAATGAGAAAACTTTGTAGAAACTGCACGAGAAAATCACGTAAATTTGCCTTGTGCTTTTGAAAGCGCTGTACTATAATGAATAATCGGCTTTGTATGTGTGTGCAGTACAAGGCAAGGCTGAAGAAAGGAGCATGACACTTATGGTGACTATAATAAACGGCAGCGGAAGGATAAGCATCACCGACGAGGTGTTCACGAATCTTGCCGGGGACGCGGCGACGAGCTGCTTTGGCGTGAAGGGCATGGTGACGTGCAGCAAGGACGGCGGTCCGTGGCAGCTTCTGCGGCGGGAGTCGATGTCCAAGGGCGTTGTCGCGCACAACAACGGTGACGGCACAGTCTCCCTCGAGCTGCATATCGGCGTGGATCACGGCGTGAACATCAGCGCGGTGTCCCGCAGCATTATGAACGAGGTCAAATATAAGCTCAGCAAATCCACGGGCATACCCATAAAAAGCGTGGATGTCTATATAGATACGATTATCGGATAAGCTCCCGGAGGTACTTTAGTTTGAAAGATTATATCGACGCCGCCGCGTTCAAAGAGATGATACTGTGCGCGGACGCGGCGCTCCACGCGAATATACAGCAGATAAACGAGCTGAACGTTTTCCCCGTGCCCGACGGCGATACCGGCACGAATATGTGCCTTACGCTCAACAACGCCGCAAACGAGCTGAGAAAGCGCAGCTTTACATCCATCGACAAGGCGGCGGACTGCGTTTCGTCCGGGCTGCTGCGCGGCGCGCGCGGCAATTCCGGCGTTATCCTCTCGCTTTTGTTCCGCGGCATTGCAAAGCGCCTGAAGGGTATGGAAACGGCGGGCGCGGTGGAATTTGCCGGCGCGCTCAACGACGGCGTGGACGCGGCGTACAAGGCGGTCATGAAGCCCGCCGAGGGCACCATACTCACCGTCTCCCGCCTCGCGTCCGAGGCGGCGGCACAGGCGGCGGATGCCGGCGCAACGCTGGAGCATACGCTTGAGTGCGCCATCGCCGCCGGGAGCGACGCGCTTGCCGACACGATAAATCTCAACCCCGTGCTGAAAAAGGCGGGCGTTGTCGATGCGGGCGGCAAGGGCTACATGGTCATACTCACGGCGATCCTCTCCTCCCTGCGCGGGGAGGTCGTCTCCCCGGAGAGCGCGGTGGAGGTCAAAGACGCGGGAGAGAGCCCCTTTGACGTTTTCGACACGGAGGACATCACCTTTGCCTTCGACACGGTGTTCATCGTGCGCAAGAGCGATGCCAATGTTGACCTCACGCCCTACCGCGCGTTCCTCAACAGCATCGGCGACAGCCTTGTCATCGGCGAGGACGACGAGGCGTTCAAGGTGCACGTGCACACCAACACCCCCGGCGACGCGCTCAACGAGGCGCAGAAGTACGGCGTGCTGGAGCTGGCAAAGATAGAGAACATGCGCACGCAGCATGACGACATCGTCGCCGGGCGCAAGGCGCAGACGACGGACGATCTCGAAGCCGTCGAGGCGGAGCTGGAGAACGGCGGCGGCATTGCCGCGCCGGAGAAGGAGTTCGGCATCGTGACGGTGTGCGCGGGCGCTGGCATGGAGAAGCTCTTCCGTGAGCTCGGCGCGGACGGTGTCGTCACCGGCGGGCAGACCATGAATCCGTCTACCGACGATATACTCCGCGAGATAAACCGCACCCCCGCCTCAACGGTGTTCGTTTTCCCCAACAACAAGAACATCATCATGGCGGCGGAGCAGTGCATTCCTCTGACGGAAAAACGCGTCATGGTCATCCCCACAAAGACCGTGCCGCAGGGCGTGTCCGCCATGCTCAGCTTCAACCCCGACGAGGGCGAGGCGGAGCTTGCCGAGACGATGGTCAATGCAATGCAGAGCGTGCACACCGCAATGGTGACCTACGCCGCGCGCGATTCTGACTTTGACGGTCACGTCATCCACGCGGGCGAGTATCTGGCGCTGCTGGACGGCGCGCTGCTTGGCAGCTACACCAACCTCAAGACGCTTTTCAAGGAGCTCAGTTGGGCGTTTGACGAGTTTTCGCCGGAGTTCATCACCGTGTACTACGGCGCGGACGTGCACCAAGCCGACGCTGACGCGGCGGCGGGGACGATCACGGGCTGCTTCCCCGATGCGGAGGTCAGCGTGGTCGACGGCGGGCAGCCGGTGTACTATTACATGATAAGCGTGGAATAACAGATACTATTATATATCATAAAACGGGTATGCCCAATGGCGATACCCGTTTTTTCGACAGGACGGGAATATGTTGAAAAGCAGGAGAATTTCATACCGTCTCTGCGCACTGGTGCTGGCGGCGGCGCTGGCGGCGCTTATAGTGCCGATGCTTATCATTGCGCGCTATGATGTGCCGTGCGCGGATGATTTCAGCTTCGGGGCGCGCGCACACATCGCGTATGAGAGCACGCATTCGCTCCTCTCTGCCGTTTCCGCCGCCGTTGAGGAGGCGCGCGTGTCCTACGGCTCATGGCAGGGGTCGTTTTCCGCGATATTTCTTATGGCGTTAACGCCGATGGTGTTCGGCGAGGGGGCATACGCCCTCACGGCGTGGATAATGCTCGCCGTGCTCATCGGGGGGACGTTCTGCCTGTGCTGTGCGCTCTTTTCGCGCGTGTTCGGTGTGCGGCGCTCCGTCGGCACGTGCGCGGCGGCGCTCGTGTGCATCATCGCCACGCAGACCCCCGTCTCCCCGGTGCAGGGGTTTTACTGGTATAACGGTGCGGTGTACTATACGTTTTTCTACGGGCTTGCGCTTGCCGCGCTCGCGCTGGGCATACGCCTTACGGCAGACGGGGGCGCACGGCATACCGTGGGGCTGACCGTGCTCGCCGTTTTCATCGGCGGGGGGAACTATGTCACGGCGCTCAGCACCGCAATCGTCGGCGTGAGCGTGCTTGCGCTTCTCGCCCTCATGCGCGATGCGCGCGCAAGGCGGCTCATCGTGCCCGTCGCGGCGCTTATCGCGGCGCTCGTTGTCAGCGCCGCCGCGCCCGGCAACGCCGTGCGTCAGGCGCAGTTTGCCGACACACCCGGCGCGGTCGAAGCGATATTCATGTCCTTCGGCTTCGCGGCGCGCTGCGCTGTGCTGTGGTTTCGCCTGCCGGCGGCGGGAATGCTGGCGCTGCTTGCGGCGCTGCTGTGGCACGCGGCAGGGGCGGCGCGGTTTGGTTTCAGATATCCCGCACTCGTGACCGCGTGGTCGTACTGCCTGCTGTCGGCAATGTTCTGCCCGCCGGTGTACGCCATGGGCGACGGCGGGGAGCTGCGGCTGTACAACATCGTCTATTTTGCGTATCTTCTGCTGCTGGCGCTGAATCTGTTCTACTGGATGGGCTGGCTCGCGCGGCGCAGAGGACGGAGAGCAGAGGCAGACGCGGACGGCGCTGGGCTTATTCTGGCGGCTGCGGGCGTGCTCGTGATGGGGCTGTGCTGTCTCGCCGCGATGCGCATGGGGCAGCCATATACCTCCGCCGGTGCGCTCGGCTCTCTGCGCAGCGGCGAGGCGGCGGCGTACTACGCCTGCGCGCAGGAGCGCTATGCCATTCTCCACGATGACACGGTGCGCGACGCGGTGCTCCCGGCGTTCCCGTGCTATCCCGATCTGCTGTATTATGACGATTTCATGCCGAATGCGGACGACTGGCGCAACGGCGCCGCCGCGCATTACTACGGCAAAGACAGCGTGCGCGTGGGTTAGGAATCTATTGTCGGTCGGACACGGAAAGTGCCCGACCGATTTTTTGCGAAAACCGTGTAACCTTTGCGGGGAAAACGCGACATATGAGATGAAAGCTTTCACGGATAGTATCAAGTCACGGAAGGAGAGAGAACATGGAGGATGAGAGCATAATCGCGCTCTACTGGCAGCGCGACAGCCGCGCCATAAGCGAAACGGATATTAAGTACGGCGCGCTCTGCCGCAGTATTTCCGGCGGCATCGTCCGCTCACGCGAGGACGCGGAGGAGTGCGTGAACGACACGTATCTCGCCGCGTGGAACGCCATTCCGCCGCAGCGCCCGCGCCGCCTCGGCGCGTATATCTGCGCCGTTGTGCGCAATATCAGCGTGTCGCGCGTGCGGCAGAGATGTCTCAAGCGGCGCGGCGGCGGAGAGTATACTGCGGCGCTGGAGGAGCTGGATGAGTGCATACCCTCGGATGCCGACCCCGCACGCGGCGCGGAGCTGCGCGAGCTTGCAGAGGCGGTGGATGCGTTTTTATCCGCGCTCTCTCCCGACGAGCGGAAAATATTTATGTGCCGGTATTGGCTCGTGGCATCGACGGCGCGCACGGCGGAGATCGTCGGCTGCTCGGAGGCAAAGGTCAAGACCTCGCTGCACCGCACGAGAAAGAAGCTGAAAAAGCATCTTGAAGAGGAGGGATTAGTGTGAGGGCGGAGGATCTGATGGATGCGATGGGCTGTGTCGGCAGTGAAAAGGTAAATGAGCTTATCGACCAGATGAATAATACGGAAAAGAAAACACGCCGCGCGCCGCGCAGCAAGCTTGGGGGCACGCTGCTGGCGGCGGCGCTTATCGTGAGTCTGCTGACGGTGTCGGCGTTTGCCGCAGAGCGGTACTTCGGGCTGTTCGACTTCTTTGGCGGGCGCGGACTGTCGGAGGACGCGCGCGGGCTTATAGAGCGTGACGTGCCTGCCGTGCCGACGGCGGAGGACGACGGCTTCCCGCTGGACTGCCGCGTGGCGGAGGCGCTTACCGACGGGCACAGCGTGCGTCTTGTCGCGGAGCTGAGCGCCGATGAGGCGGCGGGGCTGCTGCTCGTGCCGGAGGACGCAATGGAGAGCGACTGCGTCCGCGACTTCGGCATCGACAGCGACCTCACGCTTGCCGAGTACGCGCAGGAGAAGGGGCTTGAGCCGCTGTGGGTCGGCGTGAGCATTGAATATGACGGGGCGCTGGACATCGGCACACAGTCGATGGAGCAGCGCGCAGTGTCCGACGGCGTGATGGATATAATGATAACGGCGGTGACGGACACGCCAACGGAGGACATGACGTTCACGCTTGTCTGCACGGCGCGCGGCAGAGACGCAAAGACCGTGGAGGACATTGCGCGGCGGGAGCTTACGGTCACGCTGAAAAACGGCGCGCAGAGCATAGTGACGGAGTATGTACCCACGGGGGACGGGGCAGTCCCCGGCACGGCGGCGACAGTGGTGAGCGCCACGCTCACGCAGACGGAGGTGGAGACATATCTTGAGGTGCGCTATACGGCGGATTACGCCGACGAGGAGGAGATGAACCGCGAGGAGCTGTTCTTCCGCGTATATTCCCCTGATGGCTCGGAGCTGCCGTACACCTCCGCCGTCGTGGGCAGCGAGGACGGAGGATTGAGCGCGACCGGGGAGTATACCGCCAGCTTTGTGCTCCAAAAATGCGGCATCGGCAGCACCTTCACGCTGGAGGCATTCAACTGCATGGAGAAGAACATCTACGGCAGGGTAGAGATGAAAGTAAAATAGAATAACGAAAAACACCTCTCCGCCGTGCTTGACATGGCGCGGCGGGAAAGGTATAATGAAGCTACAAAAAGAGCGCTGGCACACAATAGACGGTTAGCCGCTCAAGTTTTTGCGATAGAAATAACCGCGTGCTTGGTGGGCAGGGCGGTTATTTCTTGCTTTCGGACTCAATGCAGAGCCCAATGATACCGATTATCACAAGGCAGAACTGAAACAGCTCCGAATATGTAATATACATAGTACCACCTCCCTCTCTTTCGGAGAGGGAAGCCCTCTCCTGTAAGAAGAGGCTAACCGCCTATATTCCGCTGGGTGTCAGCGCCCGGTGTACGCCAAAGCGACACCGCATACGGCATATCACATGATGTGCCGGCTTTCAACAAAAACATCCGCCGGAGGGACATTTCCTCCGGCGGATAGCATCAGCTCCAGTTGCCGGTGATGCCGTCCGGGGCGTCCGATTCGCGTTCAAACTCGCGCCTGTCGGCAGAGCGGCGCTCGGCGCGCTCGTCATGCCCGGTGAGCACCGGGGCGGGCTTATCGGCTTTCTTCTTGGATTTCTTATTCATTAAAATATCCTCCATACTATAGTTATTATTGCTTATACCGCGCCGAACAGGCACAGCACAATCCCATATACCGCGCTCGCGCTCACGCCGTAGACAATGACGGGACCTGCGATGCTGAACATTTTCACGGCCGTGCCGGTGATGAAGCCCTCGGTCTTAAATTCCAGCGCCGGGGCGGCAACGGAATTGGCAAAGCCCGTGATCGGGACGAGCGTTCCCGCGCCCGCGAAGCGGGCAATGTCGTCGTAAACGCCGATGCCGGTCAAAAGCGCGCCGATAAACACCAGCGTGACAGAGCAGGCGGTGGAGGCATCGCTCTCGCTGAGCCCCGCCATGCTCCATAGCGCCGTGATGAGCTGCCCGAGCGCGCATATTGCGCCGCCCACGAGAAAGGCGCGGATGATGTTGCCACTCATCGGGGAGCGCGGGGCGCGCCGCTCGGCATATTTCTTGTATTCGTCATTGGTCATGTTCATGCGCAAAACCTCCGTGCAGTGCTGTCTCAGGTATAATTTTTGCGGAAAACAAAAAAATATTCCTTGACTTTGGCATTGGGTTGAATTATAATGTTCAAGCTGACAAGTTCATATTATTGTTTCTTGAACAAACACGGAGAAGTCGCGTAGTTGGTCGAGCGCGCACGATTGGAAATCGTGTATACCTCATAAGGGTATCAAGGGTTCGAATCCCTTCTTCTCCGCCACATCGTCGCAAGCTGCATATCGCTTGCGACGATTTCTATGCTTTGCCGCCTTAATCCCCCCGTTGATACATACTCTTTTTTCGATTTCCCCACCGCTTTTTTACCAAAAATCGGGTCGTACAGTCCGGCTTAGTTCGGAGCTGCGCATTTTTTCGCAGCCCCATTATATATTACTTTTTTCATGACCTCCGCGCACTTTATTTTGTACATTAGTCAATGATGTGAGATCGGAAAAAGAGATGTTCGTCAATTGAAGTCAGCCAACTTCAGCGGACAACTTCCGCTGCATCTGATTCGGGGAAGGACAACAAGCGCACGAAGGTTTATTATTGCCACCCGTACAGCGCATAC
>CAVGKI010000025.1:0-17094 GCA_963629655.1 Butyricicoccaceae bacterium
CTCGCTACCTCCACCTTGGCAAGGTGGCGCTCTACCGGATGAGCTAAAGCCGCAGAATGGTGCCTCAGGCCAGAGTCGAACTGGCGACACGCGGATTTTCAGTCCGCTGCTCTACCAACTGAGCTACCGAGGCAAATGGCGACCAAGAAGGGGCTCGAACCCTCGACCTCCAGCGTGACAGGCTGGCGTTCTAACCAACTGAACTACTTGGCCATGTGGATGGTGGGAACAACTGGACTCGAACCAGTGACCCCCTGCTTGTAAGGCAGGTGCTCTAACCAGCTGAGCTATGCTCCCGCGCGACAGCTATGCTATAATACTAAAAAAAAACGAAGTTGTCAATATCTTATTGAAAATTTTTTTTCGTGCGCTGCAACATTTTTTCACGCTCGGCTGTATACATGACAGAGCGGTCAATAAGACCGCCGTGAAAGGGTGTAATAAACATGAAAAAATCTGTTATCGCAATTATTCTCTGCATTGCTGCCATGCTCCCGCTTGCCGCCTGCGGCAGCGCCGCTGCGGCGGAGACGACCGAGGCGGAAATGGTCGGCACCGATCCCGCAACTTGGGGACCGACAGAGCATGAAACGCTTGCATCTGCCGAGGCGGCGGCGGGCATTGAGCTGAGCATCCCCGACGAGATACTCGGCAGCAAGCCGACGGTGTTCCTCACATGGTATGAGCGCGCATATATCGACGCGGTTTACACCGACGCTGACGGCGAGAGCACCGCGCGCGTCCGCAAGGCGGCGGGTAGAGAGGACGACCTCTCCGGCAATTACATGAATTACAGCGAGACTGCCGAGGAACAGATCGACGGAAATTCCGTCACAACAAAGGGCACAGACGGCAGGATAATGGTTGCCGCATGGGCGGACGGAGGGAACTCCTTCTGCATCACAGCTGATGCCGGACTGACGGCGGATGAGCTTACCGCGCTCATCGCCGAGGTAAAGTAAAACCGCGTATCGGCGCGGAATAGTCGAAGCATATACGGAGGGATAGAGGATGGATATTGTCTGCTGCCCCGAGCCGCTTTTAGACGGCATCGGGCTTGGGAATATGGCGCGGGAGCTGCTGCGCCGGGTGTGCGGCGCGTGGCGGGCTGTGATGTCCGCGCTTGGCGCGGCTGAGGAGTGCCGGGCTGCGGCATATGAGGGGGAAAATGCCGCGCGGGTGCTCGACAGCTACGGCAATGCGATACTGCGCCTTGCATACACATATATGCACAGCATGAGCGATGCCGAGGATATTTTGCAGGAGACGCTCATCCGCTATCTCACAAAAGCGCCGCGCTTTGAGAGCGCAGAGCATGAAAAGGCATGGCTGCTGCGTGTGGCGGCGAATCTCAGCAAAAACAGGCTCGAATACGAGCGCATACGCCGCACGGACGAGCTTGAAGAGGAGCTTGCCGCCGAGGAGCGCGAGGATCTGAGCTTTGTGTGGGAGGCGGTAAAATCACTGCCGGTGAAGCAGCGCGAGGCGGTGCACCTTTTCTATCACGAGGGCTGCTCCACCGCGCAGATCGCAAAAATACTCAGGCGCAACGAAAGCAGCGTCCGCTCCGACCTGCGCCGAGGGCGCGAACGGCTCAAAGCGATTTTGAAGGAGGAGTACGGCTATGACCGAGGCATATAACGAGATTATGGAGCATATTGAGGTCACGCCGGAGATGCGCCGCCGCGTGCTGGAAAACGCCGAGGCTGCCGTCAAGCGCCCGCGTGTTGTGCACCTTTCCGCCCGCAGCGCAAAAACGCTGCTCTCCCTTGCCGCCTGCGCCGCGCTTATCGTGTTCGCGTCGCTCTCCGTGTCGGATTTTAGCCGCGAGGCGGACACCGCGCAGGAGGAGAGCGGAGACGCGCAGCTCGGTGTCTCCGCCGTATACGGCATTGAGGAGTGCGCAGGGCGCGAGGAGCTGTCGGAAAAGCTCGGCTTTGACGTGGCGGAGCCGGGTTATCTGCCATTCGATGTGCAGGAGAGAGAGTATTGCGTATACTGGGGCAGCATGGCGCAGAGCTGCTATCGCGCCGGTGACGCGCAGGTCATGCTCCGCCAAGAGCGCGGGAGCGATGATATATCCGGCGATTATAATGTGTATGAGACGGTGTTGAACGTGGAGATAAACGGCGCGGAGGCAACGCTGCGCGGAGCGGACGGCAAATTTTCCGGCGCGGTGTGGCAGCAGGACGGCTTTTCATATTCGGTCTTTTGTTCGCCCGCAGTGTCGCAGAGCGAAATGCAGCGGATAATAGAAAACGTCGGAAGCTGACAAGGAGAGAGGAACATGAAAAACAAAATGCTGAAAATATTGTTTTTAATGCTTGTAACGGCTGCGCTTATCGCAGCGCTCGCCGCGCCGGCATACGCCGACGGCGACGTGGTAAAGGTGACGCTTGCAAAGGGGGACACGCTGTATGCATTGTGCCAAAAGCAGGGCTTTGACCCGAACACCTACAAAGCTCTCGTTATGCTGCTCAACGGATGGACAAAGGACTCTCAACTGAGCAGCATTCCCGCAGGACGGGAGGTCATTCTTCCTGCATCTGCCGCGTCCGCCGCCTCGCTGGCAAAAGCGTTTAATCTCAACAACAACAATAATAATAACAATAACGGAGTGACGCCCACACCGTCGCCCAACCCGTCACCGGTCATACGCAAGGTGACGATACCCGCCGGAAAGCTTTCCGCCATGCCGAGCGGCACGGGTGTGGGCTATTATCTTACAGAGCACACCATGCAGCGCGGTGAGACGATATCCGGCATATATAAAAGCATGGGCGGCTCGTATAAGGATTACTCCGCGCAGATACTTGCCGTCAACCATATCAAGAGCTTCAACCGCGTGAATGCGGGCAAAACGCTGCTGCTTCCGGCGGCATCCGGCACAGGGGCAAGCTATACCGTGATCACCCACAAGATACAGCGCGGTGAGACTGCCTACAGCATATGCACCGCCTATCAAATGAACTGGAAGGATGCGAAAGCGACACTGGAAGCGCTCAATCCCAATGTTGACCTCACGAAAATACGTGCAGGAGCAGTGCTGTACATACCTATCGACGGCGTGCTCACCTCGGCATAAATATAGCGCAGGCTGTCAAAGAAATATGCTCTATGCTCGGCGGAAGCGCGGTCAAGAAAGTCCTCGCAGGACTTTTTTGACAAGCTGTATATCGCCCGAAGCCAAGCTTCGGGCGATATTGCGTTCAAATATCATAAATTCATCCGCGACCCACGGGGAGAGCGCGCCCGTTGAGCACGGCGCGCGTGAGCGTGTCGCCGCTGTAGCAGAGCTTGAGCAGGAAGAACGGCGCGTCCTCATCGAGGAGGCGGAGAAATATCCTGTCGCCCTCCCATATCGGCATAGCCGTCAGCGCGTCGCGGTCGAGCCATTCCAGCACGCCCTCGTCGCACTCGCGTATGCTGCCGGTATACTCGCTGCACGTGAAAAGGTGCATATACTCCGTGCCCCACTCGTCGGACACGAACGTCACTATCCCTCTAAAGCGCCAGCTTACCGCCGTCAGCCCGGTCTCCTCGCGCATCTCGCGCAGCATGCATTCCTCCGGGCTTTCGCCCTCCTCAAACTTGCCGCCGATGCCTATCCACTTGTCGCGGTTCTCGTCGTTCTCCTTTTTTACGCGGTGCAGCATGAGATACTCCCGCCCGCGCTCAATATAACAAAGCGATGTGTTGCGCATGATGTGACCTCCGCAGAGGCTCTCCTTTCATTTTTTGCTTTTCGGCTTACAGTCCCGCATTTCGGGTATTGCGCCGCCGGACACAGCCCAGAGATACAGACTTGCAACGCTGCAATAAGGGCTGAAGCGCCGGCGGTATTTTTCAAAGAGCCTTCGGTCGATCGCCCGGTGGTGGTAGACCATGCGCAGCCCGCGCCGGATGGCGAGGTCATCATAACTGAATATATTCGGGCGCTGCATACAAAACAGCAGTATCATCTCCGCCGTCCACACGCCGACACCCTTTAAGCCGCTCAGCGCGCGGATGGCATCCTCGTCGGACATATGCTCAACAGCGCCGAGGTCAAATGCCCCGCTGCTGACTTTTTGGGCAAAGTCCGTGATGTACTCCGCCTTGCGGAACGTCATGCCGAGCGCCTGAAGCTGCGGCACACCGGCGGCAGCGACGGCTGCTGCATTCACGTCTCCGAGCGCGTCCTGCATACGCCGCCATATGGTTGCCTGCGCTTTCATTGATACCTGCTGCCCAATAATGTGGTGCACAACGGAGGAGAACAGGTCCGTGTCCACCGTGCGCTCAATATGCCCAATGCGGTCAATGACCTCGCACATACGCTTGTCCTTTTGCCGCAGGTAGGAAAGCTCCGTCTCGCCGTATTCAAAATACATGGGCTGATACCTCACGTGATGTTTGTGATGTGATAACTTTAATAGTATAACGTAATTTTGCAGGGGGCGCAAGGTGCAAAAATACACGCCGCGCGTGTCCATTACAGCGCACACGACGGCGGATAACAATATTGAAGTTTCGGCAGATATGTGGTATGGTTATACTGTAATAGTGTGAGGTTAATGTCAGGTTCGGAGGTAGGTCTATGAGCAGACAGGAAGCGTTTGACCAATACAACCACGCGCTGCGCGCGGGGCAGAGATATTACAAGGCGGCGGTGAGCCGGGGAGGCTACCCCTACCCGCTCGTGCTGGACGACATTCTGGACGAGACGGCGGTCGTCGGGCGGGCGAGCATCGGGCTTGTGAACATCCCGTCGGAGCTTATCGTCGGCACAAAGACCGCAGGGCGCGTGTCCGCGCTGGCGGGGAACTTCATGCCGCTTTTGGACGAGGGGACGGAATTTGCCGCGAAGTGGATAAGCCTGTGCGAGGCACATCTGAGCGAGGAGGGCATACGCGACCCCGTCAAATGCTTTGAGTACATGGGCAAATTCTACGTGCAGGAGGGCAACAAGCGCGTCAGCGTGCTCAAAAGCTACGACGCGCCTACAATTCCCGGCAGCGTCACGCGCATCGTGCCTGAGTATTCAAACGACCACGAGGTGCAGGTATATTATGAGTTCATGCACTTTTATCAGCTCTCCCGGCTGTACAGCGTCGCCTTCCGTCACCGCGGGCAGTACGCGCAGCTTCAGGCGCTGCTCGGCTTTGACGATGATCATATTTGGACGGACAACGAGCGGAGAAGCTTTTCGGCGGGGTTTTCGTACTTCCGTCAGGCGTTCGACAGGGTAAACACCGAGCATTTGGACGTGACGGCGGCGGAGGCGCTGCTGGTCTGGCTGGAGGTGTACCCGTTCTCGGAGATAAAGGAGCACACTCAGCCGGAGCTTGGCAAAGCCATCACCGCCATATGGTCGGATATAAAGGCGCTCACCGAGGCGCAGCCCATCGAGGTCAGCACAGAGCCGGAGGAGCACAACAAAAGCCTGCTGTCAAAGCTGATAAGCGCGGCGCACCCGGAGCACCTGAATGTTGCGTTCATTTACGCCTTTGACCCGCAGCACAGCGCATGGACGCGCGCGCACGAGCACGGGCGCGAGTATCTTGAGGCGCGGCTGCCGGGCAAGGTGAGCGTGAAGGTGTTCCCCGCGTACAACGGGGATTTCTACGGCGCAATGACCCGCGCGGTCAACGAGGGGGCGCAGGTCATATTCGCCACAACGCCGCATATGATAGATGCCTGCCGCCGCGTTGCGGCAGAGCACAGCGGCGTAAAGGTGCTCAACTGCGCGCTGTCGCTGCCGTACACCGGCGTGCGGATGTACTACGCGCGCATATACGAGGGCAAGTTCATCACCGGCGCTATCGCCGGTGCGATGGCGGAGAGTGACACCGTCGGCTATATCTCCAACTACCCCATTTTCGGCGTTCCGGCAAGCGTAAACGCCTTTGCGCTCGGCGTGCGTCTGACGAACCCGCGCGCGCGGGTGAAGCTGCGCTGGACGTGCACCCCCGGCGACCCTCTGGCGGACTTTCTCTCCGAGGGGATAACCGTCATCTCCAACCGCGATGCCACCAACCCCGTCAAGGCGCATTGGGCGCTGGAATGGGGCACGTATAAGCTTGAGCCGGACGGGACGATGCTGCCGCTGGCAGTGCCGTGCTGGCACTGGGGTCGGTTTTACGAGCGGGTCATAAAGAGCATATTCTCCGGCGGCTGGGGCGACGCGCCCGACAGCCGCGCGATAAACTACTGGTGGGGCATGGACAGCGGCGTTATCGACGTGCAGCTCAGTCCCGCGCTGCCCGACGGGGTGCACTCGCTGGCGGATATACTGAAAAAAGGGCTCTCAAGCGGCGCTATCTCCCCGTTTTCCACGCGCATCGTCGACCAGAATGGCATTGTCCGTTGCGACGGCGAGCATGAGCTGAGCGCGGAGGAGATAATGAAAATGGACTGGCTCTGCGACAATGTTGACGGCGAGCTGCCGCCCTTTGATTCGCTTCTTCCGCGCTCGCAGGGGCTTGTGCGGCTGCTGGGCATATACAGAAATGATCTTCCCCCGGAAAAGGAGGCGAAGCAGCTTTGAAAATACTCACTGTATCAGATGAGGAGAGCCCGTACCTCTGGGACTACTACAGACCCGGACGGCTCGCGGGGATAGACCTCATTCTCTCTGCGGGCGACCTCAAGGCGAGCTATCTCAGTTTCCTCGTCACGATGGCGAACCGCCCGCTTTTATACGTGCACGGCAACCACGACGGCGCATATTCCACGAACCCGCCGGAGGGCTGCGACTCGGTAGAGGACACGCTCGTCACCGTCAACGGCTTGCGCATCCTCGGTCTGGGCGGCAGCCAGATGTATTCGCGCGGACCGCACCAGTATACCGAGCGGCAGATGCAGCGGCGCATACAGCGCCTGTCGTTCAAGCTGCGCCGCGCGGGAGGGGTGGACATCGTGCTCGCGCACGCGCCCGTGCGCGGCTACGGCGACGAGGACAACATCACGCACCGAGGCTTTGAGGCGTTTATCCCCCTGCTGGACAAATACCATCCGCGCTATTTCATCCACGGGCATGTCCACAAAAGCTACGGCGCAGGCTCATTTGAGCGTATGCGCCGCTACGGCGACACGCTTTTGATCAACGCCTCCGAGCGCTACATACTTGATACGGACAAGCTGTAATATGGGGCGGTGAAAAAACTCCCTGCCAACCAGAGAAAGACGGGGCTGCCTCAAAATGCGAATTGTAAGAAAATATCCTCCATCAAAAATCAGATAAAGTCGTGAAAATCCGATAAAAATCGGATTTTCACGACTTTTTTGCTGGACTGATTTTTAGAAAATTCTACTTTGAGACGGCCTCAATCCAGCTGAATTTGCTGTTTTGAGACAACGCCGTTTAATTAGTTTTCAGTATAAGAAAAGTACTGCGAATAGAAGTCATAGCCGGTTATACGCTCCACGCCGTAGTATCGGGCAATGTAGCTGTTGACCCAGTCAATGGATGACGGGCAAGCCATATGATACGCGACGCTGTACTTTGTTGCGCCGTATAGCATTGGCAGCGAGACTTCAGTTTCGCCGCAGCTGCGCGCCTCGGCTATGGTGTTCTCGTTTGCCTTGAACTGCGCGTAGGTGGATAAAAGATCGGCAGAACCGAGCACGGCGCAGTATACACAGACGGTGCACAGCAGTGCGGCAGCGCAGCGCATGACAAGGGCGTATCCGCTGCGCGCAAGCTCCGTGAGCAGAAGAGCGTCCGCAAGGATAATATAAACGGTTGCGGGAGCGGCGCAGCGTTCAGGATATATCTTGGCGAGCAGCATTACACTGTTAGCACATAGAAAGCCGAGGAAAAACACGCTTGCAAGGATAAGCTGCTTCGTATCTGCGTGCCGGGCACAGCATAAAATAAAGCTGACGATAAATACGGCGATGAGCGGCGCAAAGGAACGGAAGTATTTCATCATATTTACAAAGCTGATGAAAAGGTTGATAATATTGACGGCAGCGCTCTTTACGTCAATCTCTGCCGGGCGCGTCGCCATAAAAATCAGCCCTGCGAAGGAGAAAACGGCGGCGGCAATGTACTCCCAAGTGACGCGGCGCTTTGCATAAAAGCGTGTCAGGAGCAGGAAAACAACGGACAAAAGAAACGACGCGGAGGACATCGTCTCCTGCAATGCGCCGCAAACAAAAGCAAAGGCGATGAACGCAAGCTTGGCTGGGGGGGCGGTGAATTTCTCTCCGTTGCTGAAAAGACGAAAATACGGATAAATGAACAGCAGATTAAAGATGATTGCCCAAAGGTAATTTATAGAGCCGTCCAGCCACAGGCACACTTCGCCAAAGACGGGCATGAGCACAAAAACAGCGCAGAATATCAGCAGAATATGTAATGCAGAGCCGGTTTGGCCAAAGAAAATAAAGCGTTCCATGAGCAGAATGAGCAGCACGAACATTCCGGCATTCACAATGTTGAATACCGGCTTTGGCAGCAGCTCAAAAAGCTGCACAAGGCTGTGGACGACGAGACGGCCGTTGAAAAGCTGTGCGTGCGCCGCCATGGAGGGAATAATATCGGCAATGTGCTCCAGAGGCTCTGAGTTATCAAATCGAAAGTGATATACAAAGTCATCCACATGATATGGCGTGAGACAGTTCAGCACAAAGAGAAAAACGAATATGAGCGCCGACACAATGACAGCGGCTTTTCTGGAAGATAAAAATTTCATTTGCTGCGATTTCCCTCCTTAATTTCCAAACACCCACAGGTGGGTCACGCCGAAAGCCTCGCGGATAAAGAAATTCAGCGCCAGCAGGGGATTGCCCGGCGCACAGGAGTAGCCCGCCGCGTCCACGCCGAGGAGCTTTGCCATCGACTTTGCGCGGAAGAGGTGGTACGAGCTTGAGAGAATGGTGACATTGCCGTTCGGCTCGCCGCCGAGGGAGCGGATAATGTCAAACGAATATTCAAGGTTCTGCATTGTTGACTCCGCCTTGTCCTCCATGTATATTCGCGACGGGTCAACGCCCGCCTCGACGAGCCAGTCGCGCATGCACTGCGCCTCGGTCACCTCCTCGCCGTCGCCCTGCCCGCCGGAGACTATCGCGATGCACTCCGAGTTCGTCAGCAAAAGCTCCCGTGCACCGCACAGGCGGTAATACAGCGACGGCGTGGGCTGCTGTCCCTTGACCTGCGCACCGAGCACGACGATGTACTGCCGCGCGGCATCCGCGTCTGTGCGGGCGGAGAGAATGATGGGTATCTCCACGGCGCAGAAGTAGAAAAGCCCGATGCTCACCAGCACTGCCGCCGCGCGCCAAAGCGCGGGAGAGGCATAGCGGTGCAGCACGATGAGCGCCGCGATGAACGTGAGCGTGTGCGCAATATACGAATACCCCTGCAGCGCAAAGCGAAAGACCGCTGCAGTCGCAAGCAGACCGAGCGGCAACGCCATCCATGCCTCGTAATGGATTTTGTTCATGTGTTCAGTTCCTCCCATTTCTCGTAGAGGGACAAAAGCTCCTCATCGAGCGCGTTCTTCTGTTCGTCCAGCTCCATGAGCTTCTGATAATCCGTTGCATATTCCTCACAGAGCTTGCCTAGCTCCGCCGCATTTGCCTCGAGCCGCGCTATCTCGCGTTCAAGCTTTGCAATCGCCCTGTCGCGGTTCGGTGAGCTCGGCTTTTTCGCCTGCTCCTTCTTGACAGCGCTTTTCTTGGAATTGTTCCGCTCGTTCTGCGCGAACACCGCCTGACGCTCGCGCCATTGACAGTATTCGCTGTACCCGCCGCGAAAGTCAGTTATCCTCCCGTCGGCAAGCGCCCATATGCGCGTGGCGAATTTCTCGATAAAATACCTGTCGTGCGACACGAACAGCAGTGTCTGCTCGTAGTCACTCAGCGCGTCCTCCATCCACTCGCGGCTTGCAATGTCGAGATGGTTTGTCGGCTCGTCGAGGATGAGAAAGTTGATGTCCCCGCCCATGAGCATGCACAGCTTCAGCCGGCTTTTCTCGCCGCCGGAGAGCGTGCCGACGGGGGAGAACACGCTCTCCCCGCGAAAGCCGAACGCGGCGAGACGGTCGCGCGCATCCTGCGGCTGGCAGCGGCAGTCGTAGAGCATCGTGTCCAACGCGGAGCGGCTGTCCGACGAGAAAGATACCATCTGCGGCAGGTACGCCGTGCGCACGGCGGGACCGAGCGCGAGATAGCCGGTGTCCGGCTGCTCCTCGCCCATGATGAGCTTGACGAGCGTGGATTTGCCCGTGCCGTTGTCACCGATGAGGGCGATACGCTCCCCGCCCTCGACGAGCAGCTCCACCCCGGAGAAGAGCGTTTTTGCGCCGAAGCTCTTGGACACGTTGTCAGCGACAAGCACCTCGTCGCCGTTGAACTCCCGCTCCTTGAATTTCACGGTCAGCTTGCGCCGCTCCGTGGGCTTCTCGCTCTGCGACAGCTTTTCTATGCGCTTTTCCATGGAAAACGCGCGCTTGTGCAGCTTGTCCGCGCCCATGAATGCCCACAGATGCATCTGCTCCGCCGCGCGGGTGAGCTGCTCTATCTTTGCCTGATCCTTTTCGTATTTTTTCAGCTTTTCCTCAAAGCGGCGCTGCCGCTCCTCGACATAAAAGCTGTAATTCCCGCTGTAAAACTCCGCCCTGCCGTCGGAAATGTCGATACAGCGCTGCACAACGCGGTCGAGAAACCAGCGGTCATGGCTTATTACCAGCACCGTGCCGCGAAAATGCAACAGATACTCCTCAAGCCACTCCGTTGCGTGCAGGTCGAGGTGGTTTGTCGGCTCGTCGAGCAGCAGTATGTCCGTGTCCTCCAAAATGAGCCGCGCGAGGTTGACGCGCGTTTTCTCCCCGCCGGAGAGCGAGGCGAACGCCTGTTCGCGCATCGGCGCGGGAATATCCAGCCCGTTTGCCACGCGATTGCGGTCAACGTCCATATCATACCCGCCAAGACGGCGGAAATCCTCGCTCAGGCGGTCGTATTCCGCCAAAAGCGCGCCGGAGGTGTCATGCTCCATCGCACGCGTCAGCTCGTCAATGCGGCGGGATATGTCGTAAAGCCGCCGGTGCGCATCGCGCAGTACATCCTCCACCGTCCACCCGTCCGGGTAGACGGGTATCTGCGAGATGAGCCCGAGGCGCTTGCCGGGCGCTATCATCACCTCGCCCTCGTCATAGTCCAGCTCGCCCGTGAGTATGCGGAAAAGCGTCGTCTTGCCGCAGCCGTTGTGACCGAGAATGCCCACGCGCTCCCCGGTGTTCACCGAAAAGCTCAGTCCGTCCAGTATATTCTTGCCTATCTCGAAGGATTTGACCAGCGAGCTGACAGAAACGTCTATCATGTTGCCCTATTGCTCCTCTTTGAAGTAATCCTGTAAAAACTGGTTTGTCAGCGTACCTGCCACGCTCAGCCCGCCGCCGCCGCGCTCCACCATCGTCACAAAGGCATAGGGGTGCTCCTCATCGTCGAGAAAGCCCACGAACCATGCGTTCGACGTGCCGTCGCCGACCTCTGCCGTGCCGGTCTTGGCGCAGATGTTAAGACCGGGAAAGTTATGCTCGGCATCGTAGGCGGTGACGGCGGTGTAGCTCATCATCTCGCGCAGGCGGGACGCGGTCGCGCTGTCCATGTACCGCTCGGCAACGCCCTGCTTGCCGTCGTTTATGAGCTTCGGCTCGATGAGCACGCCGCCGTTTGCCACGGCGCACACGAAGCGCAGCATCGAGTACGGGCACACAAGGTCGGTCGACTGTCCTATGCCGGACCAGCCTATCTCCGGGTCGCCCACAAACTCTGTGGGATAGCTGCCCGCAGCGGTCGCTATCCCGTCGAGGCTCTGCCGGTCAAGAAAGCCGTACTCGCGCACGTAATCGACCATCGTGTCCTGCCCCAGCCGCACCGCGAGCGCGGCGAACGTGCAGTTGCAGGAGTTCGCGAGCGCCTGCTCAAAGCTCTGCTGCCCGTGCGGCGTTTTGCACGTTATGGGCACGCCCGCTATCTCCGTTTTTCCCTCGCAGTAAAAGCTCTCGTCAAAAATGTCGGAAATATTCTCTATCGCGGCGGCGGAGGTCACAAGCTTGAACACCGAGCCCGGCGTGAATGCCGCCGAGAGGCAGCGGTTGATATATGCGCCCTCTGCCGGCTGTACGTCGGATTCCAGCGGGTCTACCGACGGCGTGGACACCATGCCCAAAAGCTCCCCCGTGCGGTAGTTGCACACGAGCACGGCGGCGTTATATGTCTCGCGCGGTGGCGTTATCTCGTTCCCCGCGTCGTCATATACCGGCTCCGCGTCCTCGCTCACGGGCTTATAAAGGCGGCAGAGGCGGGCATAGATGCACTTGTTGAGCTCCGCGTCGATGTTAAGCACCATGACGCTGTGCTCGGCTTGCGTCGTGCCGTTTATGAGGTCAAAGCCCTGAAGCTCGTTCCAGAAGCTCGACAGCACGCCTGTGCCCGTGCGCCCCCAGTAGTCGCCCGTGACGTGATAGTTCGCCTCGCGCGTCCATTCGTCCACGGCGAACAGATTTTCATATCCGCTGAAATATGCAAGCGATGTGCCGCGCCGGTCGTATATCTGTCCGGTCGAGTCGGAGTTTGCGCGCGAGAAGTACAGCGCCCATTCCCGCCCGTGGTCGATGTAGCGCAGCACGTACACCACCATCCCGCATATCACGAGCGCCGCGATCAGCAGCACGGAGACCGCCCGGTTGGTGATCTTTCTCATTCGTCGTCCTCCCAGTAATCATCGCCGTAATAGTCCTCGTCCTCTTCCTCGTTGGCGATGCGCTTGACGGCGTTGACCGCGAAGCTTGCACTGCGCCGGTTGTCGGCGCTCTTGACGTATGCCATCATCATCCAGCACGCCAAAAGCGACGAGCCGCCGCGCGACACAAACGGGAACGTCACCCCCGTGAACGGCAGAATGTCCAGCGAGCCGAACACGTTCAGCGCCAGCTGCACCAAAAGCATGCTCATTGCCGCACATGCGGCAATGGAATAATATGCCGAGCGCCCCTGCCGCGCCGAGCGCACCGCGAAGAACGCCAGCGTCAGCACCGCGAGCACCATGCATATCCCGATGATAAGCCCAAGCTCCTCACAGATGAGGGCGAACACCATGTCCGTGTTCGCCGCGAAAATATTCTCAAGCCAGCCGCTGCCCGCGCCCTTGCCGAACAGCCCGCCCGATGCGGCGGCGGACATGGCGCGCGTCTGCTGATAGCCCTTGTCGTAAATATCCTCCCACACATGTCCCCACGCGGCGAAGCGCTGGGCAATGTACGGCTTGACGGACACTGCCAGAAAGCCCGCCAGACCCGCGCCCGACACCGCCAGCAGCACCGTCGCGATAGAGCCCGAGCGCATAAACGAGATGACCAGAAAGCTCACAAAGAATATCAGCGCCGTGCCGAAGTCGCCGATGAGCGCGAGCGCCACGACGCACACGGCGGAAAAGCCGATGAACGTGTACAGGTTTCGTGTGCGGTAGAGCCGGTCAAGCGTGGATGCGCCGACGTAGATGTACAGCGCCTTCACAAACTCCGACGGCTGGAACGAGTACCCGCCGAATTCAAGCCAGTTGCGCGCGCCGAACACCGCGTCGCTCGTCACGACGTTCAGCCCCAGCAGCGCCAGCGCGAGCACCGCGACGGGGATACGCGCCAGCGACGTGCGCCTCAGATTGCGCAGCCACCAGCCGTCTATCAGGAACAGCGCCACGCCCGCCGCCGTCAAAACGAGCTGCTTGTACATATCCTCCGGCGTGGACGATGCCGCCACCGACATACCAAGCGAGCTGAGATAGAACGCGAGCGTCTCCACCTCAAAGCCGCTGCGCCCGATGAAGCGCATTGCATAGTAGCACAGCCACTGTATGCACATCAGTCCGGCGAACGCCAGCGCAATGTCGCGTATATACTCCGGCTCGGCGGAGAAAACATGCTCCGTCAATAAAAGCGCCTGCAAAAGCGTCAGCTCTATAAGAGTCACGGCAGGGGAGACGGACTGCCCCGCGCGGGTGCGGTGCTGCTCAAGCACCTCGCGCTGCTCGGTGTTTATCGGCAGAAAGCGCATCACCGTTCCCGCAAGGTTCAAAATATCGCCGGAGCGCAGCTCCACGCCGTTCGCGCCGACCTTTACGCCGTTGACCCATACCCCGCCCTTGGAGAAAATGTCATACAGCCGCCACGCGCCCTTATCGGTGCGCGCAAGGACGGCGTGCACGCGCCCGATGCCGGGCATGTCCACGCGAATATCGGAAAAGCGGGAGCGCCCTATGAGGTTTTCCCAGTGGTAGATGGGCAGATCCTCGCGCCCGCGGCGGATGTAGCCCCACAGCTCCGGCTCGTAGCGGATGCTCAGCATTGAGCGTATGCACCGCACGAGTATTGCCAGAGACAGGATAATCATGCCGTATTTCGCCGTCGTGACGGCATATTCCCCCAGTGACGCCAAGCTCTTTCCTCCGTTCTGAAACAAACTAAACATACTATATCAAATTATATTATACCACAAGCTATACCGGTTGACAACTGCGGCGCGGTAAACTAAAATAAACAGCATGAAAAACATTAAAGAAAAACGCAATATCCGCCATGCGGACAAAAGGACGCGCATTTGGGTGCTCGCGCTTGCGGCGGTGTGCGCCGTGTGCGCGACGGCGTATCTGCTCAGCCGGACGCTCGGCAGCGGGACGACGGCGGTCGTGCGCGTGGACGGGGAGGTGCTTTACCGCATTGACCTTGCCGCCGTCACGCAGGCTTATGACATCAGCATCGACACGAAGTACGGGCACAACACCCTGCACGTCGCGCCGGGGAGCATTGCGGTCACGGCGGCGGACTGCCCGGACGGGATATGCGTGGCGCAGGGCGCGCTCACGCACGGGAGCGTGCCGATAATCTGCATGCCGCATCATCTCAGCGTGCGGATAGAGGGGAGCGGGTTAGATGCCTAAGACGAAAAAGCTTGCGCTCATGGCGGTGCTGACCGCCATCGCGCTCACCATATTCATGATAGAGGCGCAGCTCCCCGCGCCCGTGCCCATACCGGGCGTGAAGCTGGGGCTTGCCAACATCATCACGCTCACCGCCATGCTCATCCTCGGCAAGCGCGAGGCGGGCGCGGTGCTCGCCGCGCGCATCATCATGGGTGCGATGTTTGCCGGCAGTCCCTCCGCAATACTTTACAGCGGCGCGGGCGGGGTGCTCGCCTATGCGGTGATGTGCCTGATGGTCGGTCACGTGCCGGAGACGCGGCTGTGGGCGGTGTCCGCGGTGGCGGCAGTGGCGCACAACATGGGGCAGCTTGCCGCCTGTGTGCTCGTGGTGAAAACGGCGGGCGTTTTCGTGTATGCCCCGGCGCTCATCGTCTCCGGCATAATCACGGGCGTGTTCACGGGCTTCGGCGCGATGTACCTTGTCCGCGCGGTGCGCAAGTTAAAGCTATAAGCCATATTAAAACCAAGATACTACTAAAACTATTACCTATTAAAATAATGAGATTTGACTATTTTTTTATTTGGGGTATAATACATTTATAACTGCAAATACACTGCTTGGAAAGGTAGATAACAACATGAGCGAATGCACACATGACTGCTCCTCCTGCGGCGAGGCTTGCGCCAGCCGCGAACAGGAGAGCCTCAAAAAACAGCTGCACGAGGGCGCGAGCGTGAAGAAGGTCATCGCCGTCGTCAGCGGCAAGGGCGGCGTCGGCAAGTCCCTTGTTACGAGCCTTCTTGCCTCCGAAATGCAGCGCCGGGGTCACAATGCCGCCATTCTCGACGCGGACATAACGGGACCCTCGATCCCTAAGTCCTTCGGCATCACGGAGCACTGCTTCGGCACGGACGAATATCTCATCCCCGTCACCACGCACACCGGGCTTCAGATAATGTCCATCAATCTTATATTGCAGGACGAGCGCGAGCCGGTCGTGTGGCGCGGGCCTGTCATTGCGGGCGCGGTGACGCAGTTCTGGACGGACGTAATGTGGCAGGATGTGGACTATATGTTCGTCGATATGCCTCCCGGAACGGGCGACGTGCCCCTCACGGTGTTTCAGTCCCTGCCCGTTGACGGTATCGTCATCGTCACCTCGCCGCAGGATCTTGTCGGCATGATCGTCGCCAAGGCGGTGAAGATGGCGGAGATGATGAATATCCCCGTCCTCGGCATAGTGGAGAATATGTCCTACTTCAAGTGCCCCAACTGCGGCAAGGAGCACGCCATCTTCGGCGAGAGCAAGGTCGCGGCGGCAGCGGCGGAGTACGGCATCGCGCATTACGCGCGCCTGCCCATTGACCCGGCAATCGCCACCATGGTCGATGCGGGCGAGGTCGAGCATGTCAGCGGCGAGCATATCGCCACCATCGCCGATGTTATCGAGAACGGAGAGACGAAATGATAATTGCTGTTGCCTACGATAACGGACAGATAGGTGCGCATTTCGGTCATGCGGAGATGTTCGCGCTCTACGACTATAAGGACAGCACCGACCTCAACTCCTGCACCAAGCGCCTCATCGACTGCGCCGACCGCCACGGGCATCTCGCAATGGCGGAGCTTATGCGCGACAACGGTGTTGACGCGGTGCTCTCGCAGAGCATGGGCGAGGAGGCGAAGAGGCAGCTTTTGAGCTTTGGCATCGTTCCCGTCTATGGCTTCTGCGGCGATGCCGACACGGCGGCAGATTTGCTCATCACGGGTCAACTGCCCGTTGACGGCGGCGATGGCGGCTGCGGAGGGGGCTGCGGCGGGTGCTCCGGCTGCGGTCACGACGAGGGGGAGGACTGCTCCTGCGGTGGTGGCTGCCACGGCTGCGGGTGAACGGGTCTGTCGTTTTTCAAACAAGCCCTAATTTATAATAGCATAAAAATCAAAAGCTTCCGACCATTGCGCCGGAAGCTTTTTGACTATCTGTGAACTTTTTTAATAGTCTCAAATTTTGAGAATGCTTTTCCTATGAAAGCGCACAGCGGAATTGCAGCAACAAGATACAGCGCCGCATAGAGGAAATCACTTCCTCCCAGCACACCGCGTATTTTGTTGGAAAATCCAATAAGAGCAAAAAAAACTATTGGCTGGTAGAGGAAAATTGACAGGCTGTGCAGCTCATACT
>CAVGKI010000026.1:0-17063 GCA_963629655.1 Butyricicoccaceae bacterium
CGTCCTCTCCACCGATGAAGCGGGCGGCATGCCCTCGCTCGTGCGCGCCGCGCTCGGCGGGGAGGCGCGCACAGTGCACCGCCTCGACGCGGCGGTAGGCGGGCTGATGGTACTGGCGCGCTCTGCCGCCGCTGCGGGTGAGCTGAGCCGGCAGATACGCGGTGGCAAATTTCACAAGGCGTACCTCGCCGTTGTCCACGGTGAGCTTGACGCGCGGGGCACGCTGCGCGATCTCCTGCTGCGCGACAAGGCGCGGCGCATGACCTTTGTCACGGACACGCCCGGCAAGGGCGTGCAGGAGGCACTGCTCGACTATGAGCGGCTTGGCACGGCGGAGGGCTTGAGCGAGGTTTATATAACGCTGCACACAGGGCGCACGCATCAGATACGCTGCCAATTTGCCTCGCGCGAGCACCCGCTCGTCGGCGACAGGAAGTACGGCACGCTCACCGACGGCGAGTGCGGCATTGCCCTCTGGTCGCACGAGCTTGCGTTTGCGCACCCCGCCACGGGTGAGCGGCTGCAATTCTCCGCACCCCCGCCGCAGACGTACCCGTGGACGATTTTCGAGCAGATTATTAAAATTGAGTGAATATGGTTATACTGATATTGCAAAACAGGTATAAGTATGATAAAATATACTTAAAATTTCTGAACGAAAATTCACGGGTTCTAAACTTGAAAACTGATTAAAAGAACAGGAAATCTCTGCCTCCCATGAAAGGGGAGGTGGCGCGTCAGCGCCGGAGGGGTTTCATCTCGCCTTTGTGCAGAGTTCACCGGAAACCCCTCAGTCATCGGCTGCGCCGCTGACAGCTCAGCCAAAGGCATAAGTTCGCGTTAACCAAATCGAAGATTTGGACGCTTACTTACCTTTCAGGGGTGCCAAGGGGTGGCGCTGAAAGTTTCAACCACAGGTGTAGGCGCGCGTTAGCTGCCTTAATTTAATCGATTTTCGGTATAAGCCCGGATGAGGGCATATTATGATAATCTTGAAATATATTCTCACGGCGGTCTGTGCGTATTTTCTCGGCTCGGTCAGCGTGTCCATTCTGCTCTCGCGCGGCGTGATGAACGCCGACGTGCGCGCGCACGGCAGCGGCAATGCTGGGGCGACGAATATGGCGCGCGTGTTCGGGCTGCGCATGGGCGTGGTGACGCTTGCGGGCGATATGCTCAAGGCGGTGCTGGCGATGGGCTTGGGCTTTGCGCTTGCCGGGGAGCGGGGAATGTGCCTTGCCGGTGCGCTGTGCCTCGTGGGGCACTGCTATCCCGCGCTGCATGAGTTTCGCGGCGGCAAGGGCGTGTCCGTGGGCGCGGCGATATTCCTCGCGGCGGACTGGCGCGTGCTGGCGGTGGCGGTGGCATTCTTTATTGCGGTGGCGTTTCTCAGCCGCAAGGTGTCGCTCGGCTCGCTGGCGGCGGCGCTGTCGGGCTTTGCGACGGCGGCGTATCTGGGGCTGTCACGGCCTCGGCTGCTGCTCGTGGCGTTCACGATGCTGATGGTCATACTGCGCCACAGGGAGAACATCATCCGTCTCCTGCGCGGCACGGAGGCGGACTTCACCCTCGGCTCTGCCAAGCGCCGCCGCACGGACGAGGGGAATGACTGAGCTAATACTATCTGCTAAAAACCGCCTGATGCGAGGCGGTTTTTACATATTTTTAACCATTCCTGTTCCCTGTGTCGTATAATATGACATTATATATTATAAAATCAATTCGGGAGGTATAACATATGAACAAACGCGCGCTTGTTGTGGAAGACGATGTCAATATTGCGGAGCTTCTGCGCCTGTATCTGGGCAAGGACGGGTTTGAGGTCATGATTGCGCCCGACGGCGGCAAGGCGAAGTCCACCTTTGACCTTTTCCAGCCGGATGTCGTTTTGCTGGACATAATGCTGCCCGTGAAGGACGGGTGGCAGGTCTGCCGCGAGATACGCGAGAAATCCTCCACGCCGATCATCATGCTCACGGCAAAGGGGGAAACCGCCGACAAAATAAACGGGCTGGAAATGGGCGCTGACGATTACATCACCAAGCCCTTTGACGTGAAGGAGCTTATCGCCCGCGTGCACGCCGTCATGCGCCGCACGGATGCCGACGCGCCGGTGGACAAAAAGCTGACCTTCGACAAGCTTGTCGTGAATCTCGATTCGTATGAGCTTATCGTGGACGGCAAGAAGATAGACACCCCGCCGAAGGAGATGGAGCTGCTTTATCATCTCGCCTCCTCGCCCAACCGCGTTTTCACGCGCAATCAGCTGCTTGACGAGGTGTGGGGCTTTGACTATTTCGGCGATTCGCGCACGGTCGATGTGCACATAAAGCGCCTGAGAGAGAAGCTTGAGGGCGTGTCGGACAAATGGAGCCTCAAAACGGTGTGGGGCGTGGGCTATAAATTTGAAGTGATAGAGTAAGGCAGGGGCATGAAGAGCATTTATCTGCGCAACTTTGTTGCCACTGCCGTGATGGTGTCGGTGTGCTTTCTCATCGTGGCGCTCTCGTTCGTGTGCATCGGGCGCAACTATCTCATTGCCGAGTACCGCGAGGATATGGTCAACTCCGCGCGCGAGGTGTCGCGCACGGCGGCGGCGATCGCGCCGAGCGATTCGCTCAACAGCTGGGTGCTGAGCATGACGCTCTCCTCCGTGTCGAACTCCACGGGCAATCAGGTGTTCATTGCAGACCCGGACGGCATGGTCGTCACCTGCTCCGACCGCAAGCCCGTGTGCGAGCATATGGGCTATAAAATGCCCTCGGAGATACTGCACCAGCTTACCGCCAACGGCTCGATAAATCAGATAACCAACCTCGGCGGGCTGTACGACAGCAACCGCTACGTCGTCGCCCAGCCGATAATCGCGGGCGACACGGGCGAGGTGCTCGGCTATGTGTTCGTCACGAACGTTATTGACAATATGCTCGGCGCGTGGTCAACGTTTTTGGGCGTAACGGCGGTGGTGACGGCGGCGGTGTTCATCGCGGCGCTTATAATATCGCTGATATACTCCAAGCGCATGGCGCGCCCGCTGGACGAGATGGCGGCTGCCTCGCGAAAGTTCGCGCGGGGGGATTTTTCCGTCCGCGTCAAGCAGGAGGACGACACTGCCGACGAGATGGGCTCGCTCATCGAATCGTTCAACAAGATGGCGGACTCGCTTGAAAAAGCGGAGGCGCGCCGCAGCGAGTTTATTGCCAACATCTCGCACGAGCTGCGCACGCCCATGACCACGATATCCGGCTTTGCCGACGGCATACTCGACGGCACGATCCCCAAGGAGGACGAGGAAAAATACCTCATCTCAATAAGGGACGAAACGCGCCGCCTGTCGCGCCTCGTGCGGGATATGCTGGACGTGTCGCAGATGCGCGCCCACGCCTCCGACCCCAGCAGGCGCACGGTGTTTGACCTGACGGAGCTTGTGCTGCAAACGCTTTTGAGCTTTGAATCGCGCGCGACGCAGAAGGGGCTGGATGTTGACCCGCAGCTGCCGGATAATCACATCATGGTGCGCGCGGATAAGGACGCGATAACGCAGGTGATATATAACCTGCTCGACAACGCCGTGAAATTCGCGCACAAGGGCACATGCATCACCGTGCGGCTGTATAAGGACAGCGGCAAGGCATATGTCTCCGTCAAGGACGAGGGCGAGACGATTCCGCCGGACGATCTGCCCTTTATCTTCGACCGTTTCCATAAGTCCGACCGCTCGCGCAGTCTGGACACCACGGGCGTGGGGCTGGGGCTCTACCTCGTGAAGAGCATCATCAACAGCCATGACGAGGATATCGCCGTGCGCAGCGAGGACGGCGTGACGGAGTTCGTGTTCACGCTCACACTGGCATGAGCACCTTGCCATAAATGAAAATATGGGGTTTTGATATGGACAATAATGACTGGTATAACGGCTCCGGCTGGTATGAGCCGCTGCACAGCGCGGCGGAGACGGCGCAGCCGGATAACAAGCGCAGGAAAAAGAAGAATAAGACGGCGGCGCGCATCATAGGCGCGGTGGTGCTGGTGCTGGCGCTCATCGTCGCCACGTCGCTCATCTTTGCCCAGCGCGGACGGCAGCAGCACAGCTTCGGCTTCTACTGGAACAGCGACGGCGAGAGCAAAACGTGGAGCAGCGACGGCAGAGACGGCACAAGCAAAATGCCCGACAGCAAGGAGGACTTTTTTGAGGAGTTCTACACCACGACCGACACGGACAGCGCCGAGATAAATATACCCACCGCCGAGCTTGAGAGCGGCTTCACGCTGGCGCTTGAGACGCACGGCGAGCAGGAGCTGACGCTCAACGAGCTTTATGATGCCTGCGCCCCGTCCATCGTCGCCATCTACGGCTATGTGGACGGGCAGACGGGGTACTACTGGGGCTCCGGCGTTGTGCTGAGCGAGGACGGACTTATTCTCACGAACACGCACGTCATTGATAACTGCGACAGCGCGACGGTGACGCTTGCGGACAACAGCGAGTATGAGGCGCGGCTTGTCGGTGCGGACACGATAAGCGACATTGCCCTGCTGAAAATAGATGCCCACGGGCTGACCGCCGCGCACTTCGGCGAGAGCGGCGATCTCAAGGTCGGCGATGCCGTCGCCGCCATCGGCAATCCTCTCAGCGAGACGTTCAGCCGCACCATGACCAACGGCATCATCTCCGCCATTGACCGCGGGATAAGCTACAAGGGGCATGACATGACCGTCTTGCAGACGAACACCGCCATAAACGAGGGCAACTCCGGCGGCGCGCTGTTCAATATGTACGGGCAGGTCATAGGCATCACGAACATGAAGATGATGTCCTATTATTCCAGCATTGAGGGCATCGGCTTTGCGATACCCAGCTCCACCGCCGCCGATGTGGTCGCCTCGCTGCTCAAATACGGCGAGGTCAAGGGTCGCCCCAGCATCGGCATAACCGTCGGCGCGATCCCGGAGGTCGCGCGCGAGGAGTACGGTCTGCCGGAGGGGCTGTATGTCTCCGCCGTGGCGGAAAATTCCGACGCAGCGCGGCAGGGCATGAAGCCCGGCGACGTTATCACCGAGGTCAACTATCAGCCCGTTACCACCACCGATGAGGTGAACGCGATAAAAAATACGCTTGAGGTCGGCGATTTGATGATATTCACCGTCTGGCGCGACGGCGAGACGATGGAGTTCGAGGTCATGCTGATGGACACGAACACGGTGTATAAATAATATGATATTATTCCCGCCCACGGTGCAGACGCGCGCCGTGGGCGGGATTTTCTCGCAATATGAACGAACGGTGAACAGTGGGCAAGGTGAAAATGTTGCAATTTGACAAAATACATCAAAATCCTTGCAATGTCTTAACATCTGTGTTATATTGTGTGCACAACAAAATAATTCCGCAGAAACCGGCAGAATTTATAAAAACTGTCGGCGGAGGAAACTCTGGAGAATCCCTTTATTGGGTGCCGAAGGTGCAAGGTCGTTTCGATCGAATCTCTCAGGCCAAAGGACAGAGCGAGTGTATGGCATTGTGTTGTGCCTTTGCTCATTATCCAGAGTTGCTGTTTTGTCGGCAACTTTATTTTTTTGTTCACAGGAGGAACACAAATGTCATTGCTCAGCATCGTTCAGAAAATCAACATGTATCTCTCGGATTATATTCTTATAATCCTGCTCGTCGGCACGGGTCTTTATTTCACGATAAAGACGCGCTTTGTTCAGGTGCGCTGCTTCAAGGAGGGGTGGAACCGCACGTTCGGCAACTTCTCGCTCAACGGCGGCAAGCAGGAGAGCGGCATAAGCTCGTTCCAGGCACTCGCCACCGCCATCGCCGCGCAGGTCGGCACGGGCAACATCATCGGCGCATCCGGCGCTATCCTCATCGGCGGACCCGGCGCGATATTCTGGATGTGGATAATCGCCTTCTTCGGCATGGCGACCATCTACTCCGAGGCGGTGCTCGCGCAGGAGACGCGCGAGGTCAGAGCCGACGGCTCCGTCCACGGCGGACCTGTGTATTACATCAAGCGCGCCTTCCCCAATGCCTTCGGCAAGTTCCTTGCGGGCTTCTTCGCCGTCGCCATCATCCTCGCGCTCGGCTTCATGGGCTGCATGGTGCAGTCCAACTCCATCGGTGAAACCTGCTCCAACGCGCTCGGCGTGCCCGCGTGGACGGTCGGCATCGCCGTCACCGTCATTGCCGCCGTCATCTTCCTCGGCGGCATACAGCGCGTCGCCTCCGTCACGGAGAAGATGGTGCCCATCATGGCGGCGATGTACATCGTCGGCGGGCTTGTCGTTCTCATCGTGCGCATAAAGTACGTGCCCGAGACCTTTGGCATGATATTCAAGTACGCCTTCGTCCCCAACGCCATTATCGGCGGCGGGCTGGGCTATGCTCTCAAGACCGCGATAAGCCAGGGGGCAAAGCGCGGTCTGTTCTCCAACGAGGCGGGCATGGGCTCCACGCCGCACGCCCACGCGATGGCAAATGTCGCAAAGCCGCACGATCAGGGCGTTGTTGCGATGATAGGGCTGTTTTTCGACACGTTTGTCGTGCTGACGATGAGCGCGCTTGTCGTTATCTCCACGCTCTACGCCGGCAACGGATCTCTTGCCTCCGGCGCGGCTGAGGGCTTCAGCAAGACCAACATGGCGCAGATTGCGTTCTCCTCCATCCTCGGTGATAAATTCGGTCCGCTCTTCGTTGCGGTGTGCCTGTTCTTCTTTGCGTTCTCCACCGTTATCAGCTGGAACTTCTTCGGCAAGATAAACGTTGAGTATCTCTTCGGCAAGAAGGCAGTCCCGGTGTACTCCGTTCTCGCGCTGTGCTTCATCTTCCTCGGCTCGTGCCTGTCCAACGACCTTGTGTGGGAGCTGACGGATATGTTCAACCAGCTCATGGTCATTCCGAACGTTATCGCGCTCATCGCGCTCTCGTCCCTCGTCGTCGCGGCAAGCAAGTCCGCCGATAAGGAGGAGCGGCTGAAAACGAAGTAAATAAACGGCAGATATGAAATTGCACCCGCAGGCAGCCTGTGGGTGCAGGTTTTTCCGTGCACAGGGCATTGACAACGCGCACTGGGAGATGTATAATAGGAACGTAAAAGAAGGCGCTGTCGTTAGACGGTCAGCCCCCGTTGAAGAACATTGAAGTGATCGCCGAACTTTCTGAGGGGACGGCGATTACTTCTTTATTATTCCGATAATCTGAACAAACAGATTACAGATGCTGATGATCAACGAAAGAAGCGCAATGACTTCGAGCGCACTCATGAGCAGCCCCCCTTTCAATTTCGGGGGCAAGAAGCTGCCCCCCGTATGTAAGGGGGCTGACTATCGCCGGTGTGATATAGCGCGCGTAAGCGCGGCTATGCCTTCCGTTGTTTTGGACAACGCCTTCCGAAAATTATAATAACACGGCATACGCCAAAAAGCAAGCGCATATGAACGGGAACGTGCGAAAAGCAGCACCCGCAGGCAGCCTGTGGGTGTCTCTTTTCGCATTGTTCACAATATTTTGCTTGACCTGACACGGTAAAGGGCGTATAACTGCTACGTAAAAAAGCACGAAAAGAAGGCGCGGAAATGAAAAAAACAGACCATTTGCAGATAGGTCGGCTGCTGCTCGAACAGAATGATGTCAACATCGGCGGGGCGCGGCGGCTGTTGTTTCTGTTCGGCTGCGTTGAGCCGGACATAAACCCGCTCACGTATACGCGCGGGCTGTTCCGCCATGAGTTCATGCACGGGCATCATGCGGAAAATTCCCTCCACCATCGCCACAAGCTTATGCGCAGTCTCACAAAAAGCGGTGTGCGCTCGCCGTGGCAGTGGTTCTCGTTCGGGACGCTCATCCACTATTCGGTCGACAGCTTCACCTTTGCCCACAACACCATTTTTCCCGGCACGATAAAGGATCATATCCGCTACGAGAGCAATCTGCACAATGCGTTCTGCGATTACGTCAGCGGCAAAAAGCGGCGCAGAGAGCCGATAAGGGGCATACACAGCCTGGACAAGCTGCATGAGCATTATATTCACGGAGAGGGCGCGGCGAACCGCGACTGCCGCTTTATCATGCGCTCGGTCAAATGGCTCTGGCGCATCATGCCGAAATACGCCAGATGAAAGATGCTTCCCGTGCTAATCTACGGGGAGCATTTTATTGGTATTATACTATACGTTCAAAACACTGCTGCACAGCACGTTGGTTTACATAATTTTATTTTAATGGCAATCGTGCGTGCGGTGTGGTATAATTACATGACTTTTTAAGTTGAAAGGAATTATGCATTATGGAAACAGGCATAAAGGGGCGGGCGGAAGCCGTCGTGGACAAGACCAACACCGCGCTGAGCTTGGGCTCCGGCAATCTTGAGGTGTTCGCCACGCCGCACATGATAGCGCTGATGGAGTGCGCGGCGCAGAGCTCCGTCGCGCCGATGCTGGACAATGGCATGAGCACCGTCGGGACGCATCTGGACGTGAGCCACGACGCGGCAACGCCGCTCGGCATGCGCGTTTGGGCGGAGAGTGAGCTGGTCGAGGTCGACGGGCGCAGGCTCGTTTTCGACGTGAAGGCATATGACGAGTGCGGGCTTATCGGTCAGGGGCGGCATGAGCGCTTCATTATCAAGGCGGACAAGTTCCTCGCCAAGGTCAACGCGAAGCTTGAGAGCGCAAACAAATGAAAACTGCCGCAAGGAGACGGACGGGGCTGGCGATATTCGCCCTCGCAGTGCTCGCACTAGCCATATTTATAATAATGAAGCTGTCGGCGCGTGAGCCGGAGGCAGAGGAGGAGGTCGATCCCCACGCAGGGCAGGTGTATCTCTACGACGGGTTCGACTGGGTGTGGATGACACCGCTGGAGGGTGTGCCCGTGAACACGCTCACGGAGGCGGATTTCGCCACGAACGGCACGGAGATAAACTATATCGGCACGGATTATGACACGCTGCGCGGCATCGACGTGTCGGAGCATCAGCTTGACATTGACTGGTACAAGGTCGCGCAGTCCGGCGTGGATTACGCTTACATACGTGTCGGTCGGCGCGGCTACACCGAGGGCGGGCTTTTCGAGGATCCGTACTTTGCCGCGAACATCGCGGGTGCACAGGCGGCAGGGCTGAAGATAGGCGTTTATATGTTCTCTCAGGCTGTCACCGTGCAGGAGGCGATCGAGGAGGCAAAATTCGTCACGGAGCGCATTGCGAAATACAACGTCGCTCTGCCGGTCGTTTTCGACTGGGAAAAGGTGCACGAGGAGGGCGCACGCACGGCGGAGCTCACCATGGAGGGGCGCACCGACTGCGCCATCGCGTTCTGCGAGACGGTGAAGAACGCGGGGTACACCCCGTGCGTATACTTCAACCGCAATCTCGGCTACTACGGGTACGACCTCTCGCGGCTGACGGACTATGAATTCTGGTTCTCGCTGCCGGAGAGCGGCTTCCCGAACTTCTACTACGCAACGGATATGTGGCAGTACAGCTTCACGGAGACTGTCCCCGGCATCAGCGTGGAGACGGACATGAACCTCTGGTTCATCCCCAAGCGCGCCGACACCTCCGGCACAGGCGAATAACAGAAAACACACCCCCGTGGACGTATCAAGTCCACGGGGGTGTCCATATTTTTCTATCTCAGCAGCAGAAGAAATGATACCCGCAGGTGGGGCCGAGGCACACGTTCAGCGCGCACATCGTCATGCACAGCTTATCCGTGTCCAGCCCGCCGGTATAGCGCGCGGCATAGTTATCATAGAAATCCCCGCCGCTCTGAAGCTGCTCAAGCAGCCGGCGGTACTGCTCGTTATCCGGCTCTATCTCCACTGCCTTTTTCGCCGCCTCAAGCGCGGCTATTTTGTTGCCCATGTACATGTTCGCGCCTGCGGTGAGGTAGTACCACTTGCCGTCCCGCTCCGCGAGAGGCACGCCGGAGAGCTCATTTATCGCCTCTCTGTACATGCCGTTGCGGATATAGTTTTTCGCGGCGGTATACTCGCTGCGCTCCTGCCGGTAGGAGGACGAGCCATTGAAATCGCCCCAGCCGCCCCACTCGCCCCAGCCGCTCCACGCGCCCCAAGGGTTGTAGCCTGCCGAATACCCGCCGTAGCTCTGCCCGCCATAGCCGCCGGATGTCCCCTGCTGCGCCGTGCCGTTTTTTATCTGGTCATAGGCGGCGTTTATCTGGTTCATCTTCTCGGCGGCGGTGGGGTCGTTGGGGTTGAGATCCGGGTGATACTTCTTCGTCAGATCCCGGTACGCTTTTTTAATTTCATCGTCCGAGGCATCGGGCGAAACGCCAAGCACCTTATACGGATCCTGATACATCGGTCTTACCTTTCTGCTTCGATTTGCTCGAATCAAATTTAGCGTCAAACTGCTGCCACAGTCCAAAGCACAGAATGTTTTTGAGTATGCCCGCATCCTGCACGAGGGGCAGCTTGTCAAAATAAAACACACATTCGCTCATCAGCATACGCAGTATATCACGGAAGCGCTGTGTGTTGTCAAGCCCATAATAGCGGCGAAAGGGATTATAGCTGTTGCGCAGCGTGTCGCTGTCGAGATCCATGACGGCATCCATGATATACACAAAGCGCCCGAGCGCACTGCCCATGCGGCGCAAGGTGTCGCTCCAGCGATCCTCGCGGTACACCAGAATCTCCGCCATGAGCGCGCCGAACGTCGCGGAAGCGGTATCCGCGTCCTCGTCATGCGCCCGCTCCAGCGCGGCGAGCGCCGCGAGGGAGGACACCATCGCCTCATGCTGGCGCGGGTAGCGCGCGGCGAGCGCGCCGTAAGCCCTTTTGAGCGCCGCCGCCTCGGCAAGGGAGACGATGTTCGCATCATCCTGCCAGTTGTCCATGCACTTGAGGTAGGCGAGCATGACGTTCATGTCCGCCGCGTAATCCGTCATCTCGGTGACGGTATAGCCGTGTGTTTGGCGCGGGTGGGCAATGCAGCGCTGCTCCCCCGTGCGCTCCTCCGGCTCATACAGCGAGCCGAGCAGCAGCGCAAGAAACGTCAGGTCATAATTTAGCGTAAGCCGGGAGAGCTCACCGTGGCGAAGCTTGAGCGAACGGCAAAGCCCGCAGTATGCGGACTTGTAGCGCGCAAGCTCCTCCTGCGTGAGCGCTCCCGGCATGGCGGCAAGATACCCGAACATATCAGGTCTTGCCGAAGAAGGACGTGCCGCACTTGCGGCAGACGATCTTCACCTTGCCGCGATGGCGCGGAACGCGCAGACTCGTGCGGCAGCTTGGGCAGGTGAAGAACTTATAGTCCTTGCGCTGAATCCAGCGCTCCTTGCGCAGGCGCAGCGCCGCATCGACCCTGTACTTAAGGCGCATATACTTCCCGTTTTCCTCGCGGCGCTTATAGACGTTGCGCGAAAACATGCGAAAATAGATGTAGCCCAGCAGCACCAGCACGAGCGGATAGAGCACCCCGGAGGCGCTTTTCCACACGGTCGACAGTACTATCAGCACCGCATCGACAACCAATAAAAACATATTCAGCCGGTCATTGCCGTTTCTACCGGCCATAAACCTTGCCAAACGTTCTCTCATGAACTCACCTTGATCAATAGTATCTTTACACTGTGTGATTTTAACACATTGCGGCGGCAATACATCACAAAATTGTTAATTTGGTGAGATGATCACAGCCCTCTGCGCCGCGCTTCGAGAGAAAGCTCCACTATCGTCTCGCAAAGCCGGGGATAGCTCATGCCCTCCACGGCGGCGGCGCGGGGAATGAGGCTGTTGGGTGTCATGCCGGGGAGGGTGTTGACCTCCAGACACCACGCGCGCCCCTCGGCATCGAGAATGAAGTCCGTGCGCGAATAGACCGACAGCCCCAGCGCGCGGTGAAAGCGCAGCGCCGCCTCGCCCATGAGCTGCCACTCGGCATCGGTAATGCGCGCGGGGCATATCTCCGCCGCGCCCTCGCTGCCGCTCTGGTACTTGGCGACATAGTCGAACCTGCCCTCCGGCGGGACAATCTCTATCGCGTTGAGATACCTGTCGCCGAGTATGGGAACGGTCATCTCGCGCCCGGTGATTTTCCGCTCGACCACAGCGCGGTGAGAGTAGCGCAGCACCTCGCGCAGCCCCGCGTCAAGCTCGCTTTTATCCTCGCATATCACAACGCCGATGGATGAGCCGCCGTTGACCGCCTTTATCACGCACGGCACGGGCAGCTCCGCGCAGAGCGCGGGAATGTCCCCTGCGGTATAGTCTATCTCTCGCCACTCCGGCGTTAGAATGCCGGCGCTTTGCATAATGCGCTTGGCGACTGCCTTATCCATCGCCATCGCACTGCCGAGCGTGTTCGACCCCGTGTACGGCACACCCAGCAGGTCGAGCGCCGCCTGTATCTTGCCGTCCTCCCCGTCCGCGCCGTGCAGACCGAGGAAAACGCAGTCGGCAAGGCGGCATATCTCCAGCACGTTCTTGCCGAGGCGGCTGGGGCTTTTCAGCCTGCGCGCCGCCTTGACCTTTTCTATATCCGGCGCGGTCTTTTCGACCTCGACATTGCCGCAGAATCCGTCGGGCACGTCGAAGGCATCCTCCAGCGCGCCGTCATAGTCCTCCAGCCCCATGAACATATCCACAAATATTGCCTTATGCCCAAGAGAGCGCAGCGCCCTGCACACGCTCGTGCCCGTCACGAGGGCGACATGGCGCTCCGTGCTTATGCCGCCGCCCAATACAACGATTTTCATTGTCTGACTTCCTTTCCCGCGCCCCGTGCGGCACGCATCAGCACTGCTTGATGACCCTGATGAAGAACTCGACCGCGCGCTCGGCAGTCTCAAGGCGGATATGCTCGTCATTGCCGTGGATGGTGCGCCGCTCCTCGGCGGTCAGATCCATGGCGGAAAAGCGGTAAACGCGGTCGCTTATCACGCCGTAGTGGCGGCTGTCGGAGCACTGCACCATGAGATACGGCGCGACGAGGCAGCCGCGCCACGTGCCCGCGACGGCATTGGAGACGCGCTCCCACCCGGCGCAGTCCGTGCGTGAGATGGGGCTGGGCTCCATATGGTCACCGACGGTGAGCTTGACATTGGGGTCGTTTATGACCGAGCGGATATACTCCACCGCGCAGTCAACGGAGTCCTCCGGGTTGAGGCGGAGGTTCGACACCATGGAGACGGAGGGCGGGATAACGTTGGGCGCTTTGCTGCCGCTCATCTGCGTGAAAGCGACGGTCGTGCGCATGAGGGCGTTCAGCTCTCCCCCGCTCTTCCTGCACATATTGTCCAGCACGCCGCCGAAGCACCAGAGGTTGGCGAAAATCATGCGGTAAAGGAAACCGGAGTGCCTGCCGAGCGTGTCGAACATTTCGCGCACGGGCTTGGTGAGGTGCGCCTTGAACGGGTGCGCCTCGACCTTGGTGCAGGCAAGGGCGAGCTGACCCACGGGCGTGTGCGGCGCGGGAGCGGAGGCATGCCCGCCGGAGGAGGCGATGGAATACTCAAGGTTGAGCATGCCCTTCTCCGCGATGCCGATGAGCCCGCAGGGCTGCTTCACGCCGGGGAACACATTCTCCACGACTGCGCCGCCCTCGTCAACAACCATCTCAAGCTCAATGCCGTTGTCCTTGAAATAATTCACGATGTTCTTCGCGCCGTCGCCATTTATCTCCTCGCCGCCGGAAAAGGCAAAGTATATGTCGTTTGCCGGCGTGAAGCCCTGCTTTAGCAGGTTCTCCGCTGCAGAGAGTATGCCGTTGAACGTGACCTTCGTGTCGAGCGTGCCGCGCCCCCACATCACGCCGTCGATAACCTCGGCATCGAACGCGGGGTGCGTCCAATTTTCCTCCTCCACGGGCACGACATCGTAGTGCGCCATGAGCACGGCGGGCTTGCCGCTGCCCTTGCCCTTCCAGTGAAACAGCAGTGCCCTGCCGTCAAAGCGCTGCATGGGGCAGGTCTTGACGACGTTGGGGTACAGCTCCGGCAGCTTGCCGATGAGCTTTTCAAACTCCGCATCGTTTTCAAGCGAATGGTCGCTGTACGACACCGTGCGGCACCTGACAAGCTCGCCAAGAGCGTTCACCGCCGCCGCGCGGTCAAATTCGACCTCTTCAAACTCCTTTTTGCCGCCGTCCTTGGGCTTGAACATCGCCGTGCGGACGAGGATAACAGCCGCGAACGCGACTATAAGCGCAAGAATGATCCAACCGATCATGATAACACGTCCTTTCTATGCAGAGCGCTTCAATCGAGAAGCTGCTTTTTATACAGTATGCGCGAAACGCCGATGGTGAACAGCACGCCCACGGGCACCATTATGCCGACCGTGGAGGCGTTGAGCGCGGGGACGAAGATGAACAGCGCCAGCATAAGTATGACCGGCGCGACAGCGATCTTCCAGTTTTTCGACACGAACACAACGCCCAGCCCGCCGAAGAGCGCCGGAAGTATCTGCGCAAACGCCGGGGCGAGCACGGGCGCGTCGAGTATCGGGGTGAGCGGCGTGATGAGGATAACGCCGATGATAATAATGACGGTGGTGACGATGCTCGACACCGCAATGGCGATGGTGGAGACTATCTCTCCCTCCTCGGTGCGGATGTTCGCATCCGCCTGCTCCAGCGCGTTGAGCGCGACGGGCAGCTTGAGGTTGGAGATGTTGCCCGTGACAAAGCTCAAATACGAGCCGCCAGCGCCGAGCATGGGGACATAGGTGAACGTCTCCACCACGGCGACAGCCCAGTACATGGGCGCGGTCGCGACAAGACCCATGAGCAGCCCGTGCCAGTCGGGCAGCACGCCGAAGATAACGCCGACAAGTATGGGGTACATGAACAGCGCGATCATCATGCTGATGTTCCAAATGCGTCCGTCTCTGTGGACGGAGTCGATATAGCTCATTTCCTTTTTCATCTTCTCGCCCTCCTTATGCCAGCCATGCGGTTATTGGAATGGCGCTCGCCATGCCCGCGATAAGGCTGATGGGCAGCGCATAATCGCCGACCCAGCGCCACTTGTATTTTTTCACGATGAGCCCCGCCAGACACATCACCAGCGCCGACACGAGCATCACCAGCGGCGGGATGAGCCCCGCAGAGTTGCCGGAGAACACGGAGGCGAAGTCGCAGAACACATAGCCGAGGAAGGCGGAGATCATGCCGATGAACATGGAGGCGGAGAATATCTCGCCCCACTTCTTGTCACGGTTCTCCATCGTGACCATGCCGGTCTGAAGCTTTTTGTCCACGACGGGAACAAGCCATATACCCACCATGATGCTGATGGTCATGACCCACGCAATGGTGACATACTGCTGCGCGGTGAGCGCCGTCACCTGACCGAACACCAGCCCCATCGCGCTCTCGGCGTTGGATGCGGCGATAGTCTCATACGAGAGCGAGCCGACCACGCTCAGCCGCAGCCACGGCAGAGGCACGCCCAAATCCTTTGCCAGCGTGATAACGCTGATGACGATGGCGACGGCGGGCGCAATGGTGAATACCGCCGCCGTGCGCGCGATGCGCCGGAGCTTTGCCTGCTCCATGCCGATGGCAAGCCCGCGCCTCCACGCCTTCACGAGGAAGTACACCGACTGCGCCAGCACGGCGGCAATGATTGCGCCCGCAATGACGAACAGTACGGGGCTGTTTACGTTGAAATTCATTCTGCTTCTCTCCTTTATATTAATTATATAACTTGAAATATGTAGAACTTGAGATAATCCGTCTCCGGCACGTTCCAGAGTATGGGGTGGTCGGGCGCTTGCTGCCGCGCCTCTATCTGCTTGAGCTCCACACCCGCGTCGCGCGCGGCAGAGCGCAGCATGTCGCAGAAAAGCGCGTCAGGCATAAAGTGGCTGCATGAGGCAGTCGCGAAATATCCGCCGCGCGGCAACAGCCGCAGCGCGCGCAGATTTATCTCCTTATACCCGCGCTGTGCACTGCCGACGGTTTTTCGGGATTTTGTGAACGCGGGCGGGTCGAGGATGATGAGGTCATAGGGCTTGCCGCCCTCGCTCTCCAGCCTCGGCAAAAGGTCAAAAACGTCCGCCGCGACAAAGTCCATCACGCCGTCCAGCCCGTTGCGCCGCGCGTTCGCGCGCGCCATGTCCACCGCCGCCTGCGACACGTCCACCGCCGTCACGTGCGCCGCGCCGCCCCTTGCGGCGTTGAGCGCGAATGAGCCCGTATGCGTGAAGCAGTCGAGCACGCGCCGCCCCTTTGCTATGCGCGCCACGGCGAGGCGGTTATACTTCTGGTCGAGAAAGAAGCCGGTTTTCTGCCCGTTTTCCACGTCTACATTATAATATATCCCGTTTTCGCATATCTCCGTCACGGGCGAGGCAGGGTGCTCCTCGCCGTACCAGCCCTTGTACTGCGCCAAGCCCTCCAGCGCGCGGATGGCAGCGTCGTTGCGCTCGTATATGCCGTCTATCTGCTGTCCGTCGCGGCGGAGCACGTCGAGGATTATCGGGAAAAGTATGTCCTTTATGCGCTCGATACCGACGGAGAGCGTCTGCGCGACGAGGATATTTGAAAAGCGGTCGACCGTCAGCCCCGGGAAGCCGTCCGCCTCGCCGAATATGACGCGGCAGCAGGAGATATCCCCGCCCATGACGGTCTTGCGGTAGTCCCATGCATAGCCAATGCGCCGCGCCCAGAATGCCGCGTCAAACGTGTCGTTGGCATTGCGCGAGACGAGGCGGAGACGTATCTTGCTCTCGCGGCTGATAAAGCCCGTGCCGAGGTATTTGCCCTTTTCGCTCACTGCGTCCGCAAGCGCGCCGTTCTCCGCCTCCTCCGCGCCGGATATGACCTCCGCCGCGTATATCCACGGGTGTCCCTGCTCGACCCAACGCGTCCCCTTTGCCGTGAGCGTGACGCGCGGGTACTGTCGTTCTGCCTTCATGCTCTGCCCTCTCGTGCTGCTGATGATTTGCAAATTCGTGATTTGTGTTGGAATTATAATATTATCACATTTCCCGCCGCATGAAAAGATATAAATCGCACGATTTGTCGCGATAGGTTGTAGGTGTTACAATGATGTGTGACAAATAAGAAAAAAGGATAGCGAATAGGAGA
>CAVGKI010000027.1:0-16928 GCA_963629655.1 Butyricicoccaceae bacterium
GTATAATAACGCCGGCACCGTCTACAACAATGGCGGCACGGTGTATAATAACGCCGGCACCGTCTACAACAACGGCGGAAGCGTTGAGGATAACAGTGTTGCCGCCGCTGCGGTCACCGGGGCGGACAAGCTCACGGATAAGGACACCGCCGCCGCTGACAGCGCGAAGCCCGACAGTACAAAGGACGCAAAGAGCAGCGCATCCGCAACGTCCGGCAAGACCGAGTATACCGTCACCCTTGCGGGGGATTACTCCGCCTTTGTTGACATCGACGGTCTGACCGAGAATGACGACGGAACTTATACCGCCACGTCCACCTCTGTCGCCACCATCACGCCCAAGTCCGGCATCACCGTCACCGATGCCACGGCGACCACCGGCGCATGCAGCGTGTCCGACGCGGGAATATTCTCCCTTGAGCGCGTCGACGCAGACGGGACGCTCACCCTGAAATTCAAGCTTGACGTGCCGGTCATCACGCCCGGCTCCGCCACCTACTGCGACGACACGGATATCACCATCACCGCCGCAGACGGCGCGGACATATACTACACGCTCGACGGCAGCACTCCCACCGAAAAGAGCGAGAAGTACACGAAGCCCTTTGAGATCGACAGCAGCACCGTCATAAAGGCGATCGCGGTGATGGACGGCGCGCGCACAAGCGACACCGCAGAGGAGAGCTATGTCTTCCCCGTTATCCGCGACATTGACTTCGGGCATGAAACGGTCGGCTACACGCAGCCCGATCCCGTCGCTTTCGTTGTGAAGAACACGGGGCTCGGCAAGCTGACGGTGGAGAGCGTGACGCTTGAGGGCGCGGACAAGTCCCGCTTCATCCTCAACACCGAGGAGGGCGGCACCGTCCCCACGGGGCAGAGCAACTCCAAGACATGGACGGTCGTGCCGAAGAAGGGTCTGTCTGCGGGCGAATACGAGGCGGAGGCGGTGTTCACGTTCGACTCCGGCGAGCAGATGCGCGTGGAGATCAGCTTTACGGTCGATAAGCCCTCATCCTCCGGCAAGGCGTAATTGCATTTACACATCTATACAGCAAAACAGCGGCGGTTTTTTCCGCCGCTGTTTTGCCGGTTTGGATTTGCAATACATATTTGCACCATAAAAGCCTCACGCTTGCCAGCGTTTTGTCAATATTGCGCAATTCCTGACATTTCACAGTGAATTGTATAGCAAAAATATGAGGAACATTCACCTAAAATTGAAAGGTTAGGATTGATTTGTTTGTGAAAATACGTTATAATGTAGTCAATCTTGTGTAAATGAATGACGCACGAGAACGCATCTTTACGTCACCCATTTAGAAATAAGAAAGGAAGCGAAGTTCTTGAACGAAAAGTACAATGCACTCTTTACCCCGTGGAAGATAGGCAATGTGGAGATACCTAACCGTATCGTACAGTGCTCTATGGGTGGTACTTCCCTCTTTGGCTGGCTGGAGCCCAACCATTTCGATAAGGAAGCCGCATACTTCCTCCTCAACCGCGCCCAGGACGGTGTCGGTCTCATACTGCCCGGTATGCAGTGTGTCCGCGACACCATGGGCATCCCCGGCCGTCACTGGCTCTACCAGAACGACCAGATGTTCAAGCAGCTCAAGCCCTACATGGACGAGTTCCACAAGACCGGCTCCAAGCTCTTTATCCAGCTCGCCGCAGGCTTCGGCCGTTCCATGGCTATCAACGGCTGGATGACCGTTCTGGCAAAGAACGACCTGCTCAACAAGCTCGCATCCCCCGTCGTCGACGTTCAGTACTGCTGCGCGTCCGCATCCGCCACGCCTAACCGCTGGGCAGAGGATGTCAAGTCCCGCCCCATGACCGTCAAGGAAATTCATGAGATGGTCGAGGCATTCGGCAAGACCGCCAAGCGTCTGCGCGAGGCCGGTGTTGACGGCGTTGAGATCCACGCCGTGCACGAGGGCTACCTGCTCGACCAGTTCACCATGAAGAACTGGAACTTCCGCACCGACGAGTACGGCGGGTCTTTCGAGAACCGCTTCCGCTTCCCGGTCGAGATCGTGCAGTGCATCAAGAAGTACGCCGGTGATGACTTCCCCGTCTCCCTGCGCTACTCCGTCGTCTCCAAGACCAAGGCTTGGGGCAAGGGCGCAATGCCTTACGAGACCGACTTTGAAGAGTTCGGCCGCGACATGGAAGAGTCCGAGAAAGCCATCAAGTACCTCTCTGACGCAGGCTACGACATGTTCAACTGCGACAACGGTACTTACGACGCTTGGTACTGGGCACATCCGCCTCAGTACATGCCCGACAACTGCAACCTTGAGTATGTCGAGCATATCAAGAAGTTCACCGACAAGCCCGTTGTCTGCGCCGGTCGTATGGACCCGGTCAAGGCTGCGGAGGAGATCGCTGCCGGTCGTCTCGACGCTGTCGCCATCGCGCGTCAGAACCTCGTCGATCACGACTGGATCCACAAGATCAAAGAGGGGCGCGAGGACGATATCAAGCCCTGCATCCGCTGCCACAACGGCTGCTTCAACTTTGCAAAGTACAAGGGCACGTCCAACCTGCAGAAGCTGGACGACTCCCTGCACCTTGCACGCTGTGCCCTGAACCCCACCACGATGCAGCACAACAAGTACAAGATCGTACCCACCAAGAAGCCCAAGAAGGTCGCCATCATCGGCGGCGGCGTGGGCGGCATGGAGTGCGCGCTCGTGCTCAAGCAGCGCGGTCATATCCCCACCATCTATGAAAAGACCAACGAGCTGGGCGGTCTGTTCCTGACTGCCTCCGCCATGACGTTCAAGGAGAACGACAAGGAGCTTATCCGTTGGTATCTCAAGGAGATCGAGCGCGAGGGCATCGACGTGCGCCTGAACACCGAGGTCAACGACCTTGGCACGCTGCGCGGCTATGACGAGATCATCGTTGCCACCGGCTCCGTTCCCAGAACGATGCCCGGCATCAAGGGCTTCGATAAGACCCTCACCTTCACTCAGGTGCTCAAGGATAAGGTCGAGCTGGGCGACAAGGTGCTGTTCATCGGCGGAGGTCAGTCCTCCTGCGAGGCGGCGTATGACCTGCTGCTCAACTTCGGCAAGCACCCCATCATCGTCGAGTACGCGGGCGACCTCGTCGCGGCTCAGGCGACCTGCCTTGCCAACACCTCTTACCTCCGCGACGCGATGGAGTACCACAAGGTTCCCGTGTACCTGCACTCCACCGTCACCGAGATCACCGACAAGGGCTGCACCGTGAAGAACGTTCAGACCGGCGAGACCTTCTTTGTCGAGTGTGACAACGTCGTCAACGGCATCGGCTTCGTGCCCACGCCCGTCGGCGGCAAGGACAACAAGAACGCCCACCGCGTCGGCGACTGCGTTGCCATCGGCAACCTGCGCACCGTCATCTGGCGTGCTTGGGATGTCTGCATGAAGATATAATCCGACTGCGGAACATCAAAACGTATAAATCTTGGACGCGCGGTGAAAGCCGCGCGTCCTTTGTATGTCTCTGCTTCCATAAATGGCTTATACTCAATCTTCGTGAGAATCATCTCAATCTCACAATTCCCGTATCTCGCATGTTATGCCGCCGTTGTCGTACACCTCCACAAATGCATATGTGAGCGTGCGCCCCACGCCGGCGGTGCCGGGGTTTATTATTTTCACCCCGCCCATCTCCTCATAGTCCGCCTCGTGCGTATGCCCGAACATCGCGATCCTCGCGCCCTGCTCCTGCGCGGCGTAGACGAGCGAGTCGAGCCTGCCGTACTTGACGTTATAGAGATGCCCGTGGGTGATGAACGCCTTCACGCTGCCGAGCGGCACAATGTCGCGGTCGGGCGCGGTGCTGCCGATGTCGCAGTTGCCGCGCACGGAGCAGAGCGGTATCTCAGGAAACTGTGCGCGCAGCTCGTCCGCGTCGCGGCTGTGATCGCCGAGGTGAATGATAACATCGGGGCGCACGCGGCGCACACACTCGCGCATGAGCGCGGTCTGCCCGTGGGAATCGGAAAAGACGGCGGCTTTTACAACGCTGATCATGGTTTTTCTCCTATCGTATTATCAAGCTGAGTTTTCATGAATATAATGTGTTCGAGGGGGAATATGGCTATGCAGAGCTTTCAGGAGCTTGGGCGCGAGCTGGAGCGTCAGGGCAAGACCGAGCGCATAAGGGCGCTCGCCGAATCGGACGACGGGCAGCGCCTTGGGCGCATGGTGGACACACACGCCGTCGAGGAGGCAGCGCGCACCGGCGATGCGGATGCCCTGCGCCGCATGCTCACGCAGGTGCTGAGCACGGACGAGGGGAAGCGCCTTGCGGAGAATGTGCGGCGGATGATGCGTGGGGAGTGAGGTGACGCGCCATGAGCGAGCTTGAGGATAAAATCTCCGAGGTGCTGGGCGACCCGGAGCAAATGGCACAGATAACGCGCCTCGCCCAATCGCTCATGGGCGGCACGGACGGCGGCGCGGCGGGGGCAGAGCCCGCCCCCGCAAAGTCCGCCGCGATGCCGGAGCTTGCCGCGCTCGGCATAGACGCGGATATGCTCGCGCGCATCTCGCGCCTCATATCCTCTGGCAGCGCGCAGAATGCGGATGAGCAGGCGCTGCTCAACGCAATGCGCCCGTATCTGTCGGAAAAGCGGCGGGGCAAGATGGATAAGGCAATGAAGCTGGCGCGCTTGGCGCGTATCGCGCGCCTCGCAATAGGGGAGTTGGAGGATCAAAGCCATGCTTAACCGCTATCAGGGGAACACCGGGCGCGTCGTGCGCATCGACGACTCCCGCCCGCCGCCGCGCCCTGACACGGGCGCGGGCAGCCCGCACACACCCGCGAGCGCCCCCGGCGGCAAGCCGCCCGCTGCGCTGCAGGCGCTGCTCGGCGGCGGCAGTGCGTCCGGCGGGATATTCGACCGGCTCTCCCGTCTCGTGCCGGGGAAGCTCGGCTCCATCGGCGAGCTGGAGACGGAGGACATCATACTGCTGCTGATACTCTATCTGATGTACCGCGAGAGCGGCGAGGTCGAGCTTCTTATTATATTAGGCGCTATGTTCCTGCTGGACTAAGGGCAGACGGGATATGACCGACTGCGCCGCCGCATGAACACAGCGCCTGATTTTTTCATTTCTCTTTATCCCTTGCACCGTCCGCTTTCTCCTCCGCGGGAGATACGCCGGGGCAGCCCTCGCACTCAGACTCGGCGGCAGGGCATTCGGAGTGCCCGCAGTCGTCGGGCTTATGCTTGGGGTGCTTCCAGAACACGTACAGCCATACGCCGAGCGAGATGACAAACGCCGCGACGACGCAGATAATGCGCTGGAGCGTGTCGCGCCCGGTGAGCAGCACGGCGACAAGCCCCATCACCGCCGACACACCGTACAGCACCGCGACCGCCTGCTTCTGGCTCAGCCCCATGGCGAGCAGCCGGTGGTGAAAGTGCCCCTTGTCGGCGTGAAACGGACTCTGCCCGTGGACAATGCGGCGGAAGAACGCAAACACTGTGTCCGCCAGCGGGATCGCCATCGCGAGCACGGGGACGAGAAAGGTTATCATTGTGTGCAGCTTGAAAAGCCCCATCACGGACACGCACGCCAGCACGAAGCCCAAAAACTGTGAGCCGACATCGCCCATGAATATCTTTGCGGGGTTGAGGTTGTACGGAATAAAGCCCACGCACGCGCCGCACAGCGCGGCGAGGATGAACGTGGTGTTCGCATCGGCAACAAAGAGCGAGACGATCATCATCGTCAGCGAGCTTATCGCCGACACGCCGCACGCCAGCCCGTCCAGCCCGTCGATAAGGTTGACGGCGTTTGTGCACCCGACGATCCACAGCACGGTCAGCGGGATGGACAGCGAGCCTATCGGTATCGTGCCTATATCGGACATGAAGTTGGGGTTGGAGACGGCGTTGAAAATAATGCCGCAGCGTATCGCCACGAGCGCGGCAATGATCTGAATGGACAGCTTTATCCACGGGCGGAGATTGACAATATCGTCCACCGCGCCCATCGCGGCGATTATCAGCGCGCCCAGCAGCAGACCGAGCACCGGCGTTGTAAAGCTGACAAACAGTATCATCGACACGACAAAGCCGACGAATATCGCCAGCCCGCCCATGCGCGGTATGGGGTGGTCATGCACGCGCCTGCCGTCGCGCGGGACATCTATCGCGCCCACCCGCTCGGCAAAGGACTTGACGGGCAGCGTCATGAAATGCGAAACAATCAGCGCCACGGCAAAGGACAAAACTATCCTCAGCCAAATGGCCATATCCTGAAACATCTGACTATATCTCCCGACTGCGTTAAACGGATAGCTTAACGCAATAATTATATTTATTAGAACGGCTTTTCGACGAAGCCGATCTTTTTATACACCTTGCGCAGAGTCTTGCGCGCGGTGTAGGCAGCCTTCTGCGCGCCCTCGGTGTATATCTGCTTGAGATACTCCTTGTCGGCGGTCAGGCGCTCCGCCTCCTCGCGTATGGGGCGCAGCGTCTCGATGACGGCATCGCCCACGGCGGGCTTGAACTCGCCGTAGCCCTTGCCGGCAAAGTCGCGCTCTATTGCCTCAAAGCTCTCGCCGGTGACGGCGGAATAGATGTTCATGAGGTTTGCAACGCCTGGCTTGTTCTCCGGGTCATAGCGGATGCAGTTCTCCGTGTCGGAATCCGTGACCGCGCGCTTGAACTTGCGCGCTATCTCCTCCGGGGAGTCCATGATGAACACGCAGCCGGCAGGGTCGGACTTTGACATCTTGGACGTGGGGTTGCTCAGGCACATGATGCGCGCGCCCACCTTGGGGATATACGGCTCCGGGACGGTGAACGTCTCGCCGTAGATGTTGTTGAAGCGCGCCGCCACGTCGCGGGCAAGCTCGCAATGCTGCTTCTGGTCTGCGCCGACAGGGACGTAGTTTGCCTGATAGAGCAGAATGTCGGCGGTCATGAGGCAGGGATAGGTGAAGAGCCCGCCGTTGATGTTGTCGGCGTTCTTGGCGCACTTGTCCTTGAACTGCGTCATGCGGCTGAGTTCGCCGAACATCGTGTAGCAGTTGAGCACCCAGCCCAGCTCCGCATGCTCGTGCACATGGCTCTGGATGAAGAGGGTGTTCTTCTGCGGGTCGAGCCCGCAGGCGATATACTGCGCGAGCTGGGCAGTGGAGTGCCGGCGCAGCTCGGCGGGGTTCTGGCGCACGGTGATGGAGTGCATATCCACGATGCAGTAATAGCAGGTGTACTCCTCCGCGAGCGCCACCCAGTTTTTCAGCGCGCCCAGATAGCTGCCCAAGTGCATATCGCCGGAGGGCTGGATGCCGGAGAACATTACCTTCCTCGCCTGCGCTGTATTTTCCTTTGCAATGCTGTTTTCCATGCTGTGCCTCCTGTGAAGCGTTTTATAATAAATACAACGATCCTGATTTTATTTTACAGTTTATCTATTGTAGCAGAATAAGTCTGTCTTGACAACTCCAAAAAGATAAAATATTATAGTTATTGCCGCACCCTTTGTCCGCGCGGCAGATCGGAGGAAGTTAAAATGAAGGATATACAGTGGTTTGATGAAATGGAGGCGCGCATACCCCACGGCGAGGTGCGCACCCGTTTTGCCCCCTCCCCCACGGGATATATGCACGTCGGCAACCTGCGCACCGCGCTCTATACCTACCTTATCGCGCGGAGAAACGGCGGGAAGTTCATCCTGCGCATCGAGGACACCGATCAGGGGCGGCTCGTCGAGGGCGCGGTGGATATAATTTACCGCACCATGGCGCAGTGCCATCTTGAGCATGACGAGGGTCCCGACATTGGCGGTCCTGTCGGACCGTATGTTCAGACAGAGCGCCGCCCTCTCTACAAAGAATATGCCGAGCTGCTTGTCGCGCGCGGGCACGCCTACCGCTGCTTCTGCGAGAAGGCGGAGAGCGAGGAGGACACTGGCGAGTTTGACCGAGGGGACGACCCCTGCCGCGCGCTGACGCAGGAGGAGAGCGACCGCCTCGCCGCCGAGGGCAAGCCCTATGTCATACGCCAGCGCATCCCCCACGAGGGGACGACGACGTTCCATGACGAGATATTCGGCGACATTACCGTGGAGAACACCACGCTCGACGATCAGGTGCTCATAAAGCGCGACGGTCTGCCGACGTACAACTTCGCCAATGTCGTGGACGACCATCTCATGGGCATCACGCACGTCGTGCGCGGCAGCGAGTATCTCTCCTCCGCGCCGAAGTATGACCTGCTGTACAAGGGCTTCGGCTGGGAGATACCCAAGTACGTCCATTGCTCCCCCGTCATGCGCGACGCGCATAATAAAATGTCCAAGCGCCACGGTGACCCGTCGTATGAGGATCTCATCGCACAGGGCTTTCTGACGGACGCGGTGCTCAACTATGTGGCGCTGCTGGGGTGGAGTCCGCGCGGCGAGCGGGAGATATATTCCCTCGACGAGATGAAGGAGATATTCGACATATCCGGCATATCCAAATCTCCCGCCATATTCGACATTGAGAAGCTGCGCTACTTCAACAGCGAGTATATCCGCGCGATGAGCCCGGAGGCATTCGCCGCCGTGGCAGAGCCGTACATCCGCCAAAGCGTCAAGAACGAGGCGTATGATGCCGCCGCGATCGCCGCGCTCTTGCAGCAGCGCACCGAGGTGCTCACGGACATTCCCGAAAAGGTCGATTTCTTCGACGCGCTGCCCGAATATTCTGCGGAGCTTTTCGTGCACAAGAAGTCCAAGTCCGACGAGGCATCGGCAAAGGACGTGCTGGGACGCATACTGCCGGTGTTCGAGGCTCTGCCCGCGTGGGACGACGAGAGCATTATGAATGCGATGGTCACGCTCGCGGAGGAGCTTGGCGCAAAGAACGCAAAGGTGATGTGGCCTGTGCGCATCGCGGCGGCGGGCAAAGCCGTCACGCCCGGCGGCGCGGTGGAGATATGCCGCATCCTCGGACGCGAGGAAACGCTGAGAAGAATAAATATCGCGCTGGAAAAGCTTTGATACTATTATCTATATAAATTTTATATTATGCATAAATTTCTCTCTTCGGACAAAAATATCCGAAGAGAGTTTTTATGTTTATACGTATAGGAGCGATACAGCATGACACCAATGCCGAAAAAACGCAAGCTCATCATCGTGCTTGGCACCTACGCCCTCGCGCTCATCGCGGTGCTGGGCATATTCTCGTACATGAGCCGCCGCAGTCTCGCGGGCTATCGCCTCGCCGCGCGCTATTCCGCACAGCAGGCGCTGGAGGAGACTGTCACCGCCGTCAGCCATATGAGCGGCTCGCTGAAAAAGAGCGTCTACGCCACGGACGCAGGTATGCGCGCGCGGATATGCGCGCAGGTGTATGCAGACGCGCTGGCGGCGGAGGCGGCGATGAGCACGCTGCCCTTTGCCACGCAGGAGCTCGAGCAGATATCCGGCTATCTCAATCAGGTCGGCGATTACGCCTACACGCTGTGCGCCTCTGCGGCGGAGGACGGCTTCGCCGACGGCGAGACGGAAAACCTTACGAAGCTCTCCGAGCTTGCCGCCTCGCTGACGGATTCGCTGACGGAGCTTCAGCGCAGCTATCACAACGGCAGCATAGAGATGGACAGCAGCGAGACGCGGCTGCAAAACATCGGGCTCGACCCTGCGGCGGGCAAGGTCAGCACGGAGCTTTTGCGCTATGAGAGCGAATTCCCGCGCCGTGCGAGCATGGACTACGACGGGCGCTACGGCTCGGCGGCGCAGCAGGAGGAGAGCGCGGGGACAAAGAAGCTGTCCGACGCGGAAAAGCTCGCCGTGGCGGCAGGGTTTGCCGGGGTCAGCCCCGCGCAGATACGCCTCGCCTATGACTACGAGGGTACGAACGGCACGAAGTGCTATGCCGCAGGGGATATGCTCGTCGTGGTGGACGACGAGGGCGTGGAGAGCATGGGGCGCTCCCGCCTTGTCAGCGAGGCGCGCATAACGGATGAGCGCGCGCAGAAGCTGGCGCATGACTTCCTTGAGAGCCACGGGTATAAGGACATGACGCTCATCGCCGCAGAGCGCGCCGGAGGCATGGCGCGGCTGAAATTCGCCTCAACGCAGGACGGCGCGCTGTGCTTGGATAACTTTGTGACGCTCTCCGTCGCGCTGGACGACGGCACGGTGTGCGCCTTCAACGCCGAGAGCTATTCCGCCGCGGCGTGCGGCGTGACGTGGGACATCACGGAGACGGAGGCGAGAGCCGCCGCGCCGGAGGCGCTGACGGTCGCGGATGTGCAGCGGGTGATCGTGCGCACGGAGGGTCAGCGCACCGTGGGGTGCTATGAGCTGCGCTGCACCGACGCCGACGGCGCGGAGGTGAAGATATACGTCAATGCCGCCACGGGTCGGCAGAATGAGATTGTGGTGTGAGAAGTCATAAAAAGTCACTCTGAAATACAGTATTTCCCTGCCACTTCAAAGGTGGCAAGAGACACCCGCGCTTCCCTTTGTCAAAATAGCAAAAACCTTCGGCAGTCATGGACGATTTTTCACATGACTGCCGAAATTTAATTTTTCCGTTTTCTTAACGGCAAAAAAGTTTGACTTTTAACTAACTTCGTGACATAATTATCAATGTCTCATAATATTCACTTTTACCGCGAATGTAGTTATTTTGACATGACGAAAACTTATTTTTGTCTTGAAAGAACGGCATATTTGCGGTATCATGTGGATATTGGTGACAGCGGGGAATGCAGTGGATTTTTTTCACATATTTCTCCGCAAAACGAAGCTATCAACCAAGACGGCAAGGGCAATGCCGTATGATACGGAAAGCTGTATTGCACGGCATTACCCAAGAAAAAAATCACATTGAAAAAGGGGGTGAGCCAGTGTCATTTGAGGCAATCGCAAACATAACCCAAGCGGAGAGCGACGCGAAGGCAAGCGTCGCGGCGGCGGACGCAAAGGCGCGGCAGATGCGCATAGACGCGGAGAACGCCGGCAAGGCGGCGATCGACGCGGCGGCGGCAAAGGCAGACAATGAGCTTGCCGAGCTGCGCCGTCAGGCGGACGAAAAGGCAATGGACGCAGCGGGCGGGCTTTCCAAGGAGCTGGAAAGCACCAAGGCGGAGCTCCGCGCCAAGGCGGAGGGCAAGCTCGCGCAAGCAGCAACTCTAATAGTGGAAAGGATAGTGAACAGCTAAGATGATCCTGGAAATGAAAAAGCTCTATCTTATGGCTGTCCGCTCGAAGAAGGACGCTCTTTTGCGGGAGCTTGTGCAGCGCGGCTGCGTGGAGTTTTCGGAGATCGAGGACGAGGTCGCGGCAAGTGAGCTGGCGGATGTTCTGCACCGCGAGGACACAAAGCTCATGGCGCTGAAAACACAGCAGACCTCGCTCACCCATGCGCTGACACTGCTGGACAAATACGCCCCCGCAAAGTCGAAGCTCCTCTCCTCCCCGAAGGAGGTCGCGCCCGCCGTCCTGCTGGACGATGCGGGGCTGAACGCGGCGCTGAAGCTCGCCGGGGCGATAGAGGAAGCGGACGACCGCATAAGGCGCATCACCGCAGAGGAGAGCCGTCAGCGTATGCTGGCAGAGTCGCTTCAGCCGTGGCTGGATCTCGACATCCCGCTCGGCATGGAGGGGACACAGCGCGCCAACGTCATTCTCGGCAGCTTCACGCTAAAGACCGACCTTGACGCGGTGAGCGCGGCGCTGGCGGATGCCTGCGAGGAGGCGGAGCTTTTCCGCGTGTACGAGGACAAGACGAGCCGTTATGCCGCCATCGTGTGCATACGCGAGGGGCTGGGCGCGGTGCAGGAGGCTTTGCGTACCTTTGGCTTTGCCCCAGCGGCGTTCTCCGGCATGCAGCACACTGCGCGGCAGACCCTTGCCGAGGCGACGCACACGCTGGAGGAGCTTGCGGCGGAAAAAGCCGCGTGCGAGGCTTCCATTGTGGGCGAGAGCGTGCGCCGGGACGAGCTGAAGCTCGCGTGTGACCGCGTGAGCACGAAGATCGCCGTGGCGGAGGCCGAGGGACGGCTGTACGGCACGGAGAGCGTTGTGTTCATGCAGGGCTGGATGCCGGCGGAGCGCGAGAGCGAGCTTGCGCGCGTGTTCGATAAGTACGACTGCGCGTGGGAGTGCCGCACCCCTGAGGAGGACGAATACCCAAGCGTCCCCGTGTCGCTGAAAAACAACAAATTCACCAACGCCTTGAACATGGTCACGAATATGTACTCCCTGCCCGCCTACGGCTCGGTCGACCCCAACCCGCTCATGGCACCGTTTTTCATCATCTTCTACGGGCTGATGATGGCGGATATGGGCTACGGGCTGCTGATGATAATCGCGGCAACGGTGGCACTGGCGAAGATAAAGCCGCGCGAGGGCAGTCTGTGCTTCTGCCAGCTGCTTTTGTATGCGGGCATATCCACGTTCGTCATGGGCGCGCTGACCGGCGGTCTTTTCGGCGATGCGCCGTATCAGCTGGTACATATGTTCAATCCCGCAAGCACGTGGGAGGGGCTGCCGTATCTGTTCAACCCCGTGAACAACAGCTCTCTCGTGCTCTACGGCGCGATGGCGCTGGGCGTTATCCACCTTAACACCGGCATGGCGGTCAGCTTTCACCTGAAGGTAAAGCGCGGCAATCTCATGGACGGGCTTTTTGAGGAAGTGCCTCTGTGGGTGATCCTCGCGGGCGGCGTGATGATGGGGCTGTCGGCGCTGGGCGTGACGGACGCGCTTGCCGGTGTGGGCAAGGTCGTGCTGATAATCGGCGCGGTGGCGCTGCTGTTCGGCGCTGGGCGCAGTGCAAAGGGCTTCGGCAAGCTCACCGCGGCGCTTAGCTGCATTTACAACACGCTGACGGGCTGGTTCGGTGACATACTTTCGTATTCGCGTATCATGGCGCTCATGCTCGCGGGCAGCGTCGTGGCGCAGGTGTTCAACAACATCGCCGCAATGCCCTCGGCGGGCGGCGTGACGGTGCTGAGCATCATCGCGTTCATCGTCATCTTCCTCATCGGTCATGCGCTCAACTTCGCGCTCAATCTTCTCGGCTGCTTCGTGCACGATTTGAGACTGCAGTGTCTGGAGTTCTTCGGCAAGTTCTATGAGGACGGCGGCAAGCCCTTTGAACCGCTCAGGATAAAGAGCAAATACGTCAGAGCCAGAGAGTAACTCGGCTTCGGCGTGATAATAAACACATCAACACCAAACAAGACATAATTAGGAGGAAATTAAAATGGAATTTCTGAACGCTATCGGCGGATACGCACTCGGTCTTCTCGGCGCAGGTCTGGCGGGCTTTCTCGCATGCATCGGCTCGGCAAAGGGCACGGGCATCGCGGGCGAAGCGGGCGCGGGGCTCGTCTCCGAGGATCCGAGCAAGTTCGGCAAGGTCATGATACTTCAGGTCATTCCCGGCACGCAGGGTCTGTACGGCTTCGTCATCTGGTTCCTCGCGTTCACCAAGCTCTCCGGCGCGGCATCCGTCAGCGTTGAGCAGGGGCTGCAGGTCATGATGGCGTGCCTGCCCATCGCCTTCGGCGGTCTGCTGTCCGCTATCGCGCAGGGCAAGGTCGCCGCGGCATCCGTCAACATTCTCGCGAAGAAGCCCGACGACTGGTCCAAGGGCATGATCCTCTGCATCACTGTTGAGTTCTACGCGATACTCTCCCTGCTCGCATCCTTCATGATGCTCAACAGCATCACTCTCTGATCACCTATGCTGGACAGGAGTTGCTATGAAAGGCACTGAAAAAATAATCGCGCATATCCGCTCCGACGCAAAGGAGCAGTCCGACGCGATCCTCGCTCAAGCCGAGCAGCAGTGCGCGAGTATCCGCGCGGACTATGAGGCGCAGGCGAAGGAGCTTTATAAGGAGCGCATCCGCGCGGGCGTGAACGGCTGTCAGGACAGAGTGGACAGCATGGATCGCATTGCGCGCATGGAGGCGAAAAAGGGCGTGCTCGCCCTCAAGCAGCAGATGGTGGGCGAGGCGTTCGACAAGGCGTTCGATATGCTCGTCTCCCTGCCGGAGGCGCAGTATGTCGCCTTCCTCGCAAAGCTCGCCGCCAAGGCAGCCGTCACGGGAAATGAGGAGATCGTCCTTAACGCGCGTGACCGCGCAGCCGTCGGCGAAAAGGTCGTCGCGGCGGCAAACGCCCTCATTCCGAACGGGGCGCTCACGCTCAGCGCCGACACGGGCGCATTTGCCGGCGGGCTTATCCTCCGGCGCGGCAGCGTCGAGGCAAACTGCACCGCAGAGCTTCTGACGGAGCTTGCGCGCGGCGAAATGTCCTCCGACATTGCCAAGGTTCTCTTCGGTTAATGGCGAGACCATACAATCCCCATATAGGGAGGGAATAAATTGTCAACTAACAGAGAAGCATACCTGTGCCTGTCGGCGATGCTCCGCGCGAGAGAGCCGAAGCTTCTGACGCGTGAGAGAGCCGAGCGTATGCTGGACGCGGGCTCATTCGACGAGTGCGCAAAGCTTCTGAGCGACTGCGGCTACGCCGATATGTCGGCGATGAGCGCAAAGGAGATAGAGGGCTATCTCTCCTCCCGCCGCGACGAGGTGTTTGCGGAGATGGAAAAGCTCGCGCCGGACAGGGGCGTGGTGGACGTGTTCAGAATGAAGTACGACTACCACAATGCCAAGGTGCTCGTCAAGGCGGAGGCGGTCGGTCAGGATGCCGCGCGGCTGCTGAGCTTTTCCGGCAGATTCGCGCCCGAAAAGCTCACGGAGCTTTACACTGAGGAAAACCTCGGTCAGCTTCCGGCGCTGTTCGCCGCGGCAGTCGAGGACGCAAAGAGCGTGCTCGCGCGCACGGCGAACCCCCAGCTTGCCGACTTTATCCTTGACCGGGCGTACTTTGCCGAGATACGGGCGGCGGCGCAGAGCGCCGATTGCCCCTTCCTCGCCGGCTACGCCGCCATACTCACCGACAGCACAAACCTCAAGAGCGCCGTGCGCACACTGCGCATGGGCAAGGATCTTGAATTTATGGACAGCGCGCTCATTCCCGGCGGCAGCATCAGCGCCGACAGGATAGTCGCCGCAGGCGACAGGGAGAGCATCACCGCCCTCTTTGCCAACACGCTTTTGGAGCGCGCGGCGGCAATCGGCGCGGAGGCGGTCGAGGGCGGCAGCATGACCGCGTTCGAGCTTGCCTGCGACAACGCCGTGACGGAGTATCTGCGCGCGGCAAAGCTCGTCAGCTACGGGCCGGAGGCGCTTATCGCCTACCTCGCCGCAGCGGAGAGCGAGATCACCGCCGTGAGAATGATACTCACCGGCAGACTCGCGGGAATCGACCCCGACGTTATCAGAGAAAGGCTGCGTGATATGTATGCTTAAAATTGCAGTCATAGGCGGCAGCGACACCGTCATGGGCTTCAAGGCGCTCGGACTGGAGACTTATCCCGCCGCAGACGCCGAGGAGGCAGGGCAGATACTGCGCCGCCTCACCCGCGAGAGCGAGAGCTACGCCATCATCTACATTGAGGAGACGCTGGCGCAGTACATGGCACACGAGATAGACAAATTCAAGGACAGACCTACCCCTGCCATTATCCTCATTCCCGGCAGAGAGGGCAGCATCGGTCTGGGTCAGACGGCGCTGCGCGCCGCCGTTGAGCGTGCCGTTGGCACAAACATTCTGGGCGACTGAGCGCCCGGAGCCTTCAATATTCTTATAGGAAGGAAATATACTATATGAGCGGAACTATCACAAAAGTTTCAGGACCGCTTGTCGTTGCCGAGGGTCTGGCAGACGCGAACGTCTCCGACGTTGTGCGTGTCGGCTCTCAGCGCCTGATAGGCGAGATCCTTAACATGACCGGCGACAAGGCGAGTATTCAGGTCTACGAGGAGACGTCCGGACTGGGACCGGGCGCGGTGGTCGAGACGACCGGCATGCCCATGTCCGTCGAGCTTGGACCCGGTATGCTCGACAATATCTACGACGGCATTCAGCGCCCCCTGCCCGAGATGCGCCGCCTCACCGGCGACTCCATCACGCGCGGCACGGACGTGCCCGCCCTCAACCGCGAAAAGCAGTGGGACTTCGTCCCCGTGGCAAAGCCCGGCGATAAAGTCTCCGCCGGCGACGTGCTCGGCACGGTGCAGGAGACGAGCGCGATAAGCCACAAAATCATGGTGCCCCCCGGCGTGTCCGGCGAGGTCGTGAGCGTTGAGCGCGGTCAGTTCACCGTGACGGAGACTGTCGCCGTCGTGCGCGACGCGAAGGGCGGCGAGCATAAGCTGACCATGCTGCAGCGCTGGCCGGTGCGTATCGCGCGCCCGTATTCCAAAAAGTACGTCCCCAGCCGCCCCATGAACAGCGGACAGCGTATTATCGACACGCTCTTCCCCATTGCCAAGGGCGGCACCGCCGCCGTCCCCGGACCGTTCGGCTCGGGCAAGACCGTTGTGCAGCATCAGCTTGCAAAATGGTCTGACGTGGACATAGTCATTTACATCGGCTGCGGCGAGCGCGGCAACGAGATGACCGACGTTCTCATGGAGTTCCCGGAGCTGAAGGACCCGCGCAACGGCGAGCCGCTGATGAAGCGCACGGTGCTCATCGCCAACACCTCCGACATGCCCGTCGCCGCGCGCGAGGCGTCCATCTATACCGGCATCACCATTGCCGAGTATTTCCGCGACATGGGCTACGACGTCGCCGTTCTGGCAGACTCCACCTCCCGCTGGGCAGAGGCTCTGCGCGAGATGTCGGGTCGTCTGGAGGAGATGCCCGGCGAGGAGGGCTACCCCGCCTACCTCGCGTCCCGTCTGGCGCAGTTCTATGAGCGCGCCGGCGTTGTGGAATGCCTCGGTCAGGACGACCGTCAGGGCTCCGTCACCGCCATCGGCGCTGTCTCGCCTCCGGGCGGCGATATATCCGAGCCGGTCTCTCAGGCGACGATGCGCATAG
>CAVGKI010000028.1:0-15824 GCA_963629655.1 Butyricicoccaceae bacterium
GCTTGCCCATGACCGTGCGGTTCTCGCCCGACCAGTCCTGACTCCACACGCCGCAAATCTTTGCCCCCGCGTCGAGCATGGCAAAGGTCTTGTCCAGCACGGTCTGCGTGCCGCCCTGTATGCCGAGTATCATCCCATCCATGCACCACGAGGGGATGTACTGCCGATTGGGGATATTCGCGGCGGCGTACCCGGCAAGCTCGGCATAGCTGCCGCCGAGCTGTATTTTCAGCGCGCGCGGGCATGAATCAAACGCAAATACATATGCCTCATCGCCGAACACAGCGCGCCCGTCGCTGTCGGCATCGAACGCGATGAACCGCCCGCCGTCCGTCACGAACACGGGCATCGGCGCATAGCTGCCTATCTCGGCGTGGGTCTTTTCGCGGTAGAGCGCGGCGGGCAGCAGCGCCTTTTCCACGATGGTCGATGCCTTGATATGCTCCGACACGAAGTTCACAACCGTCTCGCCGCGCAGGTTCACCTTGCGGTACTGCTCCCCTCCGCCGAACACCGCCTCGCCCGCCGCGGCGGGCAGACGAAGCTCATAGCCCCATCCCGGCTCACCGGTAAAGCGCAGCTCCGCGCCGCCCGCAAGCGGCAGATACTCCGCACGCAGCGTGTGCCCCACCGCGCCAAAGACGACGCTGCCGTTGCCCGGCTCGGCGTTCGTCAGCGGTATGCGCTCCGCCTCGCGCACCGTCACCTTGACCGTGCCGCGCGAGGACGTGTAGTCCTTCTCCTGCCGCACGGCGACGGCAAAGGGCGCGGCGGATGTGTGGCGTATGAGCGCCCGCCCGTCAAGGCACAGCTCCCACCCGCCGTTTATGCGTGTTTCGAGCATTTTATTTCCCTCCCTGATATTGCCGATGTAAAAAACGTATAAAGACTGTCTATATATTACGGGGTTTTCTCCGCGTTGTCAATAATGAACGGTTGACTTTTTTAACAGCGTGAATTAAACTAACTTCGGACTTCGGAAAGGATGTGCGGAATATGGAGAAATCGCGTATAGGAAGCACGGTAGCGCGGCTGATAGACCTGATACTCGCGGGGCTGTACTGGCTGATTTGTTCACTGCCCGTAATAACCGTGGGCGCGGCGAGCACGGCGCTGTATTACGCCGTGGTCAAATGCGTGCGGCATGAGCGCGGGCGGCTGACGGGCGTGTTTTTCGCCGCGTTCCGGCGCGAGCTTCGCCAGAGCACGCTCGTTTGGCTCATCTACCTCGGCTACACCGCCGTCATCGCGCTTGATGCATACGCCATCGGCGTGTACGGCCTGGGCGGTGGAGTGCTCGGCATACTGCGGTGGGTGTTCTTCCTGCCCGCGCTGCTGAGCATGCCGTGGATGTTCGCGTATATCTCCCGCTTTTCAAACGGCATAGGCGGCAGCTTTAAGTTCGTCGGCTGGCTGACGCTGCGGCATTTGGGGCGGTCGATCGCGCTGGCGGCGGTGCTCATCGCGGCGGGCATTATCGTGTGGCTGATACCCATGCTGCTGCCGCTGCTTCCGGGCGCGGTGTGCATGGCGATGAGCCTGCTTATCGAGCCTGTGTTCCGCGAGTATACGGCGGGGCAGGACGGCGCGGGCGACGACCCGTGGTACAACGAGTGACACTATAATAATATAATATAAATAACGGAGGACAGACCATATGAGAGTGAAAGACATTGAGGTCACGGCAAGCGCGCCCTCGTTCGGGCTCACGCTTGACGGGAGGGACATTCTGCGCCACACGGCGCAGTGCCCTGCAATATTTGCCGGACGCGGCAGGGAGAGCATCAGCATGTACCGCGGCAATTTCGACGTGAACGACCGCGTGAACGAGCGCTTCGCCCTGCGCTTGACTGCGGCGGACGGCGATACGCTGAGCTTTACGCACCCGGATATGAGCGGCGCGCTGACCGTGCGCGTTACGCGCGAGGGCGGTATGCTGCGCCTGCGCGGCGAATGCGCGGATAAGAGCATAAACCGCATTTGGATACGCCTCTGCGCCGAGGCGGGCGAGCATGTCACCGGCGGCGGGGAGCAGTTTTCCGCGCTGGATATGCGCGGGCGGCTGTTCCCGATATGGACGCGCGAGCAGGGTGTCGGCAGGAACAAGCTGACCGAGACGACGCGCCTTGCCGACGCAAGCGACGGCGGGGGCGGCGATTACCACACCACGTTTTTCCCCCAGCCGACCTTCGTCTCCTCGCGCCTCTACTGGGCGCATCTTGAAAACTATGAATACTCCGAGCTGGATTTCCGCGCGGCGGATTTCCATGAGATAGGTCTGTGGGCGGGCGCGTTCTCGCTCGTCCTCTGCGCCGCCGACTGCTATGCGGAGCTTTCCCGCGCGCTCTCCGCGCTCCTCGGTCGTCAGCCGATGCTGCCCGACTGGGCGCTGCGCGGGATATGGCTGGGCGTTCAGGGCGGCACGGAGCGCGCGACAGCACTGCGCGACCGCTGCCGCGAGGGCGGCATGGACGTGTCCGCCGTGTGGATACAGGACTGGGAGGGGCGGCGCATAACCTCCTTCGGCAAGCGTCTGCAATGGGACTGGCGCTGGGACGAGAAGTCATATCCCGGACTGGACAAGGTCATTGCCGCCGACACCGGCACGCGCTGGATGGGCTACATCAACCCCTATCTCGTCGAGGGCGGCGTGCTGTTCGGCGAGGCGCAGCGGCGCGGCTACTTCGTCAAGCGGCAGGACGGCACGGATTATCTCTTCGACTTCGGCGAGTACGACTGCGGCGTGGTGGATTTGACACTGCCGGAGGCGTTTGAATGGTACAAGAACGTCATAAAGACGAACCTCATCGGTCTGGGCTTTCGCGGCTGGATGGCGGACTTCGGCGAATACCTCCCTGCCGACTGCGTGTGCCACGGCGGGAGCGGGCTTGAGATGCACAACAAGTGGCCGCTGCTGTGGGCAATGTGCAACCGCGCGGCTGTGGAGGAGAGCGGGCTGCTGGGTGAGTGCGTGTTCTTCATGCGCGCGGGCGCTGCCGGCTGTCAGGGGTACTCGACGCTGCTGTGGGCGGGCGATCAGTGCGTTGACTGGTCGGAGGACGACGGTCTGCCGTCCGTGATAACCTCCGCGCTCACGGCGGGGATGAGCGGCTTCGGGCTGCACACCTGCGACGCGGGCGGATACACCACGCTCTACGGGCTGCACCGCGATGAGGAGCTGCTGCTGCGCTGGCTGGAGTTCACCTGCTTCACACCCGTCATGCGCACGCACGAGGGCAACCGTCCGGACGATAATGTTCAGCTGTATTCAAGCGGCGAGATAATCGCGCGCGCGGCGCGCCTGTCGCATATACATACTGCGCTGCTGCCGTATATGAAGCACTGTATGCGGCTCAATTCCGACGAGGGTCTGCCCGTCATGCGCCCGCTGTTTTACGATGCGCCGGACGAGGAGCGCGCCTATGACCGCGAGATTTACAGCTATATGCTGGGCAGTGACGTGCTTGCCGCGCCGGTCGTCGAACCGGGCGCGGCGGAGCGCCGCGTGTGGCTGCCTGCGGGCGAATGGGTGCATCTGTGGACGGGTGAGCACTTCTCCGGCGGGGAGATATGCGTCCCCGCGCCGCTGGGCGAGCCGCCGGTGTTTTATAAGCCGGGCAGCAGCTTTGCGGAGCTTTTCCACAGCATAAGCGAGAACAGAGCATGAAGCATGTTCCGTCCCCGTCCCTGCCGCCAGCGTGGCGGGGACGGGGCGAAGACCGCATATATTCCGCAAAATGTCCCAATTCGGTGCCACATTATGTAACCAAGAACTGCGTTTCTGGACATTGTGCACAAAAACCGCGCTCAAAAATCTACATCAGCGACAGACATAGGTGCTTTACAAATTGCGTTTTGACAGTTATAATAAACCCATCGCCAGTACATGGCTTTTTTTACGGTAAGTTAATTAACTCTGTTAATTAAAATTAAACATCAAAAAGGAGAAACAAAATGAAAAAAGCGCAGAGACTGTTAGTTCTCGTCCTCGCGTTGGCAATGGCGTTCTCTCTCGTCGCCTGCGGCAGCACCGCATCCACGACGCAGACCACCACCGCCGCCGATACTGCGGCTGCCGATACCACCGCCGCAGCGGGCGAGATAGTTATCAATTTCCCCTGCATCTGGGTCGGCACGGACTCTAAGGCAGCCTACCTCTCCAAGCTGGTTGAGGACTTCAATGCCGAGAACGCCGGCGCAATCAAGGTCGTCATCGAGGAGCAGACCGACTATCAGGCATACCGCGACAAGATCCGCACCACCATCACCACCGGTGCCGCCCCCGACATCTGCATTCTTGACACCACCTTTGACATCAAGGCGTATCAGGAATCCGGCAAGTTCATGGATCTGACCCCGTACCTTGAGGAAGGCTGGGGCGACAACTTCACCGACGGCTGCTTCGACGCATGGAGCCTCGACGGCAAGACCTACATTCTCCCCTTCGAGAGCGCAATCTTCCCCATAGTCTACAATAAGGACATCCTCGCCGCTGCCGGCTGGGACACCTTCCCCACCACCTATGACGAAATGTTCAAGATGTTCGACGACATCAAGGCTGCCGGCTACAACGCCGTCGGTCAGATGGCGGGCGACAATGCTTGGACCTCCATGCTCTGGTACTCCCTCATTGTTGAGGCTATCGGCGGCAAGGACGTTTATGCAAACGGTCTGAGCGACCCCGCGTTCGTCGAGGCTGCCACCGTTCTCAAGAATATGTACAACTACACGTTTGACGGCGCTGTTTCCGCGACGGCATCCGATGTCAACGGTCACTTCCTCAACCGTGACACTGCTCTCTACCTCAACGGTCCCTGGTGGATCGCCAACTTCTACAAGGAAGAGAACGGCGGTCTGAACGAGGTCTGTGACGTTGCCACCAACCCCGTGTATGACGGCGGCAAGGGCGACGCGGCGGGTCTTGTGACCACCGTGCAGGGCTTCCTCGCCTGCGCAAAGCAGGACGACCCCGCAAAGGAAGCGGCTGTTGTGAAGTTCCTCCAGTACATCTCCGAGCCTGAGCGCGTGTCCGAGTGGGCGCTTGATTCCGGCGCAATGTTCTTCGTCAAGTACACCCCGTCCCCCGAGACGAACGAGATCTCCCAGAAGTTCACCGAGATCGCCAACAACGCAAGCTACACCATTCTGCACGTCAACGGCGCATTCCCGACCGCATTCTCTACGGAGTTCCCCGCGGCTGTCTCCTCCCTCGTGACCGGGCAGGTCGATGAGCAGGGCTTCGTCGATATGCTCCAGACCGCTATCGACAACGCCGCATAATCCGGGCGACCCGATAACAACAGCAAAGCAAACTTGATTCGCCGCCGGGCAGGCTTTTCCGGCTTGCCCGGCGGCTCTTTGATTTATCAAAGCAGTGTGGAGGCACAGACTGTTTTGATAAATCAAGGAGGTGACGCGATGAAACCCACAAAATCCGACCGCTGCGCTTTGGCGGCATTTATGGCGCCGGCGCTGGTCATGATGCTCGTTTTCTTCGTGATACCGGTGCTGTACGTCGTTGCCGTCAGCGTCCTTAAATGGAACGGTATCTCTGCACCGAGCTTCAACGGGCTGAAAAACTTCGCCCTGCTCTTCAAGGACAAGGCGTTTATCCGCTCTATTATCAACAACGTCATCTGGGCGTTTACGGCGGCGTGCATACAAGTGCCGCTGGCGATGCTCATGGCTATCATTCTCTCGCGCAAGCCGCGCGGGTGGAAATTCTTCCGCACGGTGTATTTCTTCCCGCAGGTCATATCCGGCATCGCGCTGGCGATGCTCTGGCGCGGCATTTACAACGCGGATTACGGTCTGCTCAACGGGCTTTTGAAGGCTGTTGGACTGGGGCAGCTTGCGTGTGACTGGCTGGGCGGCGTGAAAACGGCGTTTCCCGCCGTGCTCATCTACTGGGTGTTCTACGTCGGATATTATATGGTCATTATGATGGCGGACATCACCACCATTGACCAGAGCTATTACGAGGCGGCGACGATTGACGGCGCGTCCGACATTCAGCAGGCGATATACATCACCATTCCGCTCATCAAAAAGACCTCGCTGCTCACCTGCGTCACGCTTGCGAGCATTATGGGTCTGCGCCAGTTCGAGCAGGTGTATATGCTCACCAACGGTCAGCCCGCCAACACGACCTCCACAATGGTGCTGTATCTCTACAAAAAGATGCAGGATGCCAACTACGGTCTGTCGAGTGCGACCGCCGTTATCCTCATCATCGTGGGCATACTCTTCATCGTGTGCATCCGCGCGCTCTTCACCGGGCGCGGCGACGCAGTGCCCGCCAAGGCAAGGAGGAAGTAATGATGGAAAACAAAGCCACTGTTTACATGACCCCCGGTGAGCGCGTGAAGCGCGGGCTGCTGGCGTTCTTCCGCTGGTTTCTCATCATCTTCTTTGCCGTATATACGCTCTTCCCGCTGCTGTGGCTGGTCATATCCTCGTTCAAGACGAATTTTGAGCTGTTGACCGACCCGTTCTCGCTTCCCGCCGTGTGGCAGATAAGCAACTACATCAACGCCCTCACCGTTGCGGGGCTTGGGCGTATGCTGATAAACTCGCTCGTCATCGGGCTTGGGGCGACGCTGCTGAACGTCATAATCGCCAGCATGAGCGCCTACTGCATCTCCCGCTTCCGCTTCCGCGGGCGTGAGAAGTTCTACGGGCTGTTCACCGCCGGCATACTCATTCCGCTCAACGCACTCATGGTGCCGTATTTTGTCATCATAAACAAGCTCGGTCTTTATGACACCTACGGCGGCATGATCCTGCTCTACACCGCCATCGGCATCCCCATGTCCACGTTCCTCATTCGCGGGCTGATGGATTCTCTGCCGATGGAGTTGGAGGAGGCGGCGTATATCGACGGCTGCGGCTTCTTTGCGCGCTTCTGGCACATCATTCTGCCCCTCTCGCGCACCGGCATCGTCACCGCCGCAACGTTTGAGTTTCTGACCTGCTGGAATGAGTTCGTGTTTGCAAACCTCATCGTCTCGTCGGAGAAGCTGCGCACCATTCAGGTCGGTATACGCTACTTCACCAACCAGTTCTCGACCGACTACGTGTCCATGTACGCGGCGATCGTCATTTCCATCGTCCCGTCCATCCTCGGCTATGTGCTCTTCCAGGAGCAGATTATCAGCGGCATGACCAGCGGCGCGGTGAAGGGATAAAAAGAATATTTCAAGCTATCAGCAAGGGCAATGCCGTACATGCGGCGCTGCCCTTGTTTTTTTGCGCCAAACACGGTATACTGTGAAAGAGGAATATGTGCAATGCCAATATATCATGCTCCACTCGGCAGGTGTTGTTCTGCTTCACCTCATTTACCTACCAAAATAATATGCAGAAAGCGTGATGATATGACCACTATATATGCCGACAATGCCGCGACGACGGAGATATCACCGGCGGCGCTCGACGCGATGATTGCGGCGCAGCGCGATAACTATGCCAACGCTGCAAGCCGGCACCGAATGGGGCAGCGCGCCGCAGCGGCACTGCTCGGCGCGCGGCGGAGGATAGCCGCCGCGCTGGGCGCGGACGCGGGGGAGATATACTTTACCTCCGGCGGCACGGAGGCGGACAACTGGGCGCTCATGAGCGCGGCGCGCGCCGGGGCGCACGTCGGCAAGCGCCACATCGTCACCTCGGCGTTTGAGCACCATGCCGTGCTCAACACCCTCGCCGCGCTTGAGCGCGAGGGCTTCGACGTGACGTATCTGCCCGTCGGGAGCGACGGGATGGTCGGCGAAAAAGCGCTGTCCTCGGCGCTGAGGGCGGACACCTGCCTTGTCAGCATAATGTACGCCAATAATGAGCTGGGCACGGTGCAGCCCGTTGCCGAGCTTGGCGCGCTGTGCCGCGAGAGGGGAATTACGTTTCACACGGACGCGGTGCAGGCGGTCGGGCATATCCCCGTGGATGTGCGGCGGGATAACGCGGATATGCTCTCGCTTTCGGCGCATAAGTTCCACGGGGCAAAGGGCATCGGTGCGCTCTATTGCCGCCGCGGCATGACGCTGGAGCCGCTTATGTACGGCGGCGCACAGGAGCGCGGCATGCGCCCCGGAACGGGCAACGTGCCCGCTGCGGTCGCGATGGCGGCAGCGCTGGACGAATGCTGCGCCGATATGGAGGAAAACATGCGCCGTGTGACGGCGCTGCGCGATGCGCTTATTCGCGAGGTCACGGCGCGCATACCGGGCGCGTATGTCAACTGCGGCGCGTCGCCGCGTTTGCCGGGGCTGGCGAGTCTGCGCTTCGACGGTGTGGACAACGAGGCGCTTTTGATGCGCCTCGACCTTGCTGGCATCTGTTGCTCGGCAGGGGCGGCATGCTCTGCCGGCGCGATGGAGCCGAGCCATGCGCTGCTCGCCGTCGGGCTGACGAGCGATGAGGCGCGCGGCACACTGCGCATATCGCTGGGCGAATATAACACCGCCGACGAGGTCGCGCATATCGCGGCGGAGCTTGAGCACAGCGTGGGCATACTGCGCGGCAGCACGGAGAAAAGGGAGAGCGGCACATGAAAAAGAGAGCGCTTGTCGCCATGAGCGGCGGGGTTGACAGCTCCGTCGCGGCATATCTGACGGTGCAGCAGGGGTATGAGACTGTCGGCGCGATGATGCACCTTTACGACAACGCGGACATCGGCGAGAAGCGGGAAAAGACCTGCTGCTCGCTGGACGATGTTGAGGACGCGCGCAGCGTCGCCGACCGCCTCGGCATACCGTTCTATGTCCTCAACTACGCCGACGATTTCCGCGCGCAGGTCATTGAGCGCTTTGTCGGCGAGTATAGGCGCGGCAGAACGCCGAACCCGTGCATCGACTGCAACCGATACATGAAGTTTGACCTTCTTCTGCGCCGTGCGGAGGAGCTGGGGCTTGACTGCATAGTCACCGGGCATTATGCCGCCGTTGACTATGACGCGGCGCGCGGGCGTTGGCTGCTGAAAAAGGCGGCGGACGAGAGCAAGGATCAAAGCTACGTGCTCTGCTCACTGACGCAGCGCCAGCTTGCCCATGTGCGCTTCCCGCTGGGAGGGCTTACAAAGCGCGAGGTGCGCGCCATTGCCGAGGAGCAGGGCTTTGTCAACGCCGCCAAGCATGACAGTCAGGACATATGCTTTGTCCCGGACGGCGATTACGCCCGTTTTATCGAGCATTGGAGCGGGGAGCGCGCCGCGTCCGGGGACTTCATCGACCGCGACGGCAATTTCATCGCGCACCATAAGGGTATTGTCAATTACACCGTCGGTCAGCGCCGCGGCATAGGCATTGCGGCGGAGCACCCGTATTATGTCGTCAGCAAGAACGCCGCGACGAACACCGTCGTCCTCGGCACGAATGACGAGCTTTTTTCCACCCACCTTGAAGCGGAGAATGTCAACCTTATCTCCGTTGACCGCCTCGATGCGCCCATGCGCGTCAAGGCGAAGATACGCTATCGCCAGCGCGAGACGGATGCGACGGTCACGCCGCTGCCGGGCGGCAATGTCGCGGTCGATTTTGACACGCCGCAGCGCGCAGTAACGCCGGGACAGACCGTCGTTTTCTACGACGGGGATATTGTCGTGGGCGGCGGAACGATACGGTGAAACATCCCCTCTGTCGGACAAGGCGACCGACAGATGCCGTAGACGTATTGTGCGGTGCTGCCTTAATAGATTTTCGAGAAAAAGTCTGAAAATAAAATCAACCAAGCGAGCCCCAAAGGGTGCAACAAAAAACAAGGTACCCGAAAAGTGCCTGAAAAAAAGTATTACAAACAGAAAAAGTGCGGTATAATTTACGTGGCGCAGGGTGTCACGATATAGCTTTGCCGTTGCAGAATAAAGATATCAAGCCTGATGAGAGCGACCTGTTTCGTGATGCCGCGAAAATGACAGGCTTCTACACCGGTGAGCTTTCATGAGTAAATTCGTGAGTAAAATCGCCGTTTCGTTTCTGATTTTATTGGCTCAAATGTGATTATTTGTAATCCGAAATAGGCAGAAAAGTTCAGGTATCAATTGCACACATAGCAAAACCCCAGACAATTCGGCGATTGTCTGGGGCTAATCTTGGTGCGCGAGGCGGGACTTGAACCCGCACGCCCGGAGTGAGCACTAGAACCTGAATCTAGCGAGTCTGCCAATTCCACCACTCGCGCATCTCTGGAACGCCTGACTATAATAGCATTTGGCGCGGTGCTTGTCAAGTGTGTTTTTTCGATTTTGTAGGTTGGCTGTGTCGGGTTTTTCACGATAACTGTACATACCGCCCCGAAGTTTGAGTAAACCTCCAATGAGGTGCCGAATAAAGACACCACATAGAACTTTTTTATCAGGCGAGCGAACAACACGCCCCGGCTGTCCGATATGAACAGCCGGGGCGGCGTTGTCTTATACCGTTATTCCAATCATCCGCGTCCGGGTTCGAGGATGCAGATGGACTCCGCCGTTGACGCGGACGGCTCATAGGGCGTGTCGCTCTCACGCACCTCTATCTCGCGCGCAATATGCTCCAGCGTCTCCATGTCGCTTGTACCACTTATTGAGAGGAGATACCCACGCTCCGCGTCAAAAAGGAGAATGTAGTTTGCCCTGTCGTTCTCGAAGTAGGTGTATATCTCGCTCTCGGAGTAGTCGGAGGTTATTTTCTGCACGTGCCACACGCCCCAGTCCGTCTCCTCCACGATTTCCGCCCTGCCGCTGATAACCTCCTGCATTTTGAAGGTCGTCGGCACGTTGCTTATGCCGATGTTATACGGTATGCTGTCCCCGCTTCCGTCGTCGGTGAGGTAGCTTGTCCAGCCGTCCGCGTCCGTCATGCCGTATGTCGGCTCACTCGGCAGCCAGAAGCAGCGCAACTCCGGCTTGTTGTGCGCCTTGGCAGGTCCTGTGAACGTGAACACCATGCTCGCCTCGGGATAGCTCAGCTTCTGCTGCTCGGTAATGTTCCCATCCTCGTCCACAAATGTCCAATAGCCGGAGACTGTCTCCCCATCCGCCACGTCGCGCCTGTCCATTGTGAAGCTCGCCACGGCATAGGCGGTCACGCTCAGCAGCGCCGTGATCGCGGCGGCGAGCAGCAGCGTGCGCACGGTCTTTTTTGCGCGGCGCGCGGTCTTTTCCTCCGGCACGGCAGCGCCGACGCTCTCAAATACGGCGGATTTTATCCGCGCCGTGCGCGCCTCGTCCGGCGTGCCTATCGTCACATTCTCCGGGCAGATATCGCCGCAGATGTCAGTTATATATATTTTCAACGCTGTACCCCCTCTCCGTCAGATATGCCTTCAAGCGTTTTCTGCCGCGCGCGAGCTTTGTGCGCACCGTGGCGGCGTTTATGCCCATGTCGGCGGCTATCGCCTCCGTTTTCTGATAGAGGAAATAGTGCCGCCGGAATATCTCGCCGTCCGGCTCGGGCAGACTGTCCACTGCGCGGCGTGCCGCCTCGCTCAGCTCGTTGACGATATACTGCTCCTCCGGCAGTGTGCACTCTGCCACCGGCACATCGTCCTGCAAGGGCTCGCTTATGCGCATCGTGCGCAGGCGGGACTTTGCCTTGTTGCGGGCGATGGCGGCGATATACGCCTTCAGCGCCCCGCTTTCGGTGTTCAGGCGGTTGTACCACAGCGCCGTGAACGTGTCCGCCGTCAGCTCCTCCGCGTCCTCCTCGCCCAGCATCCCGCCGAGGACGTTGGACACGATGGCGTAGACGTAGGGCGTGTACAGCTCTATTATCTCCGCCAGCGCCGCCGTGTCACCCCGGTGCAGCCGCGCGATGAGCTTTTTCTCGTTCATTGCGTCACGCCCCCTCCGATGTCCACACCGTTTCGTCAAAGCGCGCCTTCACGCTGTCCCACAGCCGCTCCACAATGTACAGCTCCTCCACCTGCCCGCTCAGCTCCCACAGCCGCGCCGGGGTGACGGTGATTATGCAGATATAATCCTGAATCTCCTCGCCGTCCTCTATGCTTGATATGGTGCACACCCGCGTCGGACAGCCGAGTGCAGCGAATACCTCCGCCGCCCGCATGTCGTACTCGTTATGTATGCGTATGTACTCGTTAAAATCGGTAATCACGCCGTTTTCGTCGCGCAGCGCCTCCGTGCGCTTGTCGCCGTCCGCGCCGGGCTCGGAGCGAATGACGAAGTCACGCGGCTCGTCCTGCGCGTACTCGCGAAATTCCTCCATGTCTGTATCGCGCAGGAAGAAGTTGCCCTCGCGCTCATAGATCGCCTCCAGCGCCTCCTCCCAGCTCGCGTGGGTGTCGCTCTGCTCCCGCGCGTTTTGGCTCTCCGCCATCTCCCGCTCCTGTGTCTCGGAAAAATAGCTGTCCGTGCGGATGAACGGCGTCTCGTCCGCGCCATGGCTGCCCTCCTCAAGTGTCGGCGTGTCCTTCCGCGCCGCGCCCGTATCTGCACAGCCTGCCAGCGGCACGGCAAGCGCCGCGCACAGCAGCAGTGCAAAAAGTCTCTTCATTTTTTTCGCCCCTTTCGTATCGGTGTCGTGTGTTTTTGCCTTTCACCTATATAAACGCACTCCGGCAGAAAAATGTTTCATAAAAGGGGGCAAAAACAGCGGTGCAAAAGCACAGCCAAAGGGAAAAACCGAGAGAGCTGAAAAATAAATTACCGCAAAATGTAATTCTGCTTGGTGAAGGCGGTAAAGCCTTATTTTTTGCATTTAGGGCAGCACCGCACAATACGGCGGCATCTGCCGGATAATTTGCACTCTGATCTTGAAATACACAAAGTGTTTCTGCAAAAAACGTAACCCATCAAGGCGAAAAGAGCAAAAAGCGCCGGAAAGGCACGCTGTCGGGCGTGTATGCTCTTGTCGTCCGAGGGTACCGTCATCAGAACTCAAATTCTCTCGCCAGATGTTCTTGCCGCATAATGCGGTGTTGCCTCAGATAACAATATTACGCCTTTACGCCGCACTGCTCTGCTTTATCCCGTGCATGAACCCGGTGAGCGAATTTGTGTGTATATCCCCGGCGATGACGCGCTGCCCCTTTATGTACAGCGTCACGAGCACCGTGTCCGCCGCCTGCGGGTAATTCGTCACCTCATAGGTGTAGCGGCTACACGTCTGCCCCAGATATTTGCGCAGGTCGTACCCCTGCGCAAGCTGCATCTCGTTGTAATCAAGCATCACGCCCTCCAGTGCATCCGGCAGCGTGACGGACTTGAATTCCTCCGTGTCGGGGTCTATCTCCCAGCCCAGCTCGCTCAGAAAGCTCTGCCGCCCCGCGAGCGTTGACAGCCCCGTCTCGTTGCTTCTGTACGCAAACAGCCACTTCGCCAGTATCGCAAGAAACAGCACCAGCGCGCACACAAAAATGATGGTCAGCGCCTTTTTCTTCGTGAATACCACAGCCTTTTCGAGCATACCGTGCACCTCCGTTGAAGCCTATTCGATAATAAGTATTCAAAAAAGCGTACAGGTATGCTATAATGCAGCCTGTATTTGTGCTTTGCACTGTTGGAGGTGGCGCTATGCCGCAGGTCAGATTGGATAAATATCTCGCGGATATGGGCATTGCCGGGCGCAGGGAGCTGCGCGCCGTGATACGCAGCGGGCGCGCCGCCGTCGACGGGGTCACCGTCACCGCGCCGGAGGCGAAGCTTGACCCGGAGAGAAGCCGCGTCACGCTCGACGGGCATGAGCTGCAATATTCGCGCTTTCGCTATTATATGCTCTATAAGCCGTGCGGGGTCGTCACGGCGACGGAGGACGCGCGGCAGGGGACTGTGATGGAGCTGCTGCCGCAGGAACTGCGGCGCATGGGGCTTTTCCCGGTCGGGCGGCTCGACAAGGACACGAGCGGGCTTTTGCTGCTGACGAATGACGGGGAATTTGCCCACCGCGTCATTTCGCCGAGATCCGAGGTCGTGAAGCTTTATTATGCACAGGTGGAGGGCGAGCTGACAGCGGAGGACACGGCGGCGTTTGAGCGCGGCGTTGTCCTCGGCGACGGGACGCACTGTCTCCCCGCGCGCTTGGAGATACTCACCCCCGACGAGTGCCGCGTCGCCGTGATGGAGGGGAAGTATCATCAGGTGCGGCGTATGCTCGCCTCAAGGGGAAAGCCCGTCAAAACGCTCAAGCGCGAGGCGATAGGGGCGCTGCGGTTGGACGAGGGTATGTGCGAGGGAGATTTTCGTGAACTTGACCAAAGCGAAATCGGGCTGGTATATCCTGAATCTTGACCGAAAAACGCCCCGAATTTTTGCTTATTTTGAGCGTAAAAACTACAATGCGAAAAAAATTCACAAAAAACAGCAAGGGTTTCTATTGAAAATCACATAAAGTTGCGGTATTATGTATTCAGATAAATGCGGGGTTATAGTGCTTTTTGCTATAAGGAGTTACTATGAGGAGGCAGCCGCAAAGCAGGGGAGGCATATAATATGTCGAGCAAGATATTCCAGAATGTTATCATCCAGATGAAGGATGCCGTTGACAGGACTATCGGTGTCGTGGACGAGCAGGGCTTTGTTGTTGCCAGCAGTGAGCTTGCAATGATCGGTTCTCGGCTTGACGATTTCAGGGCTTATGATTTCGAGAGCGGGGAGCGCTATGTCGTGACCGCCGTCAGAACCTACTGCCCGCTGTCCGCCGAGGGCGTGAAGCTGGACTATGCCGCGTTTGTGGAGGGGGCTGACCCTCTGGCAAAGACGCTGTGCGCCGTTTCCGCCGTCGCGTTCAACGAGGCGAAGAACAATTACGAGGAGAAGCACAACAAGGCGGCGTTCGTCAAGAACATCATTTCCGACAATATCCTGCCGGGCGATGTGTACGTGCGCGCCAAGGAGCTGCACTTTGTCACGGACGAGCCGCGCGCAGTGCTGCTCGTGCGGCAGGTGGAGAATCCCGACGTTTCCGCGGTCGAGGTCATATCCCGCCTCTTCCCGGACAAGCAGCGCGATTTCGTCCTCAACATCAACGAGGCGGATGTCGTCATTGTCAAGGCGCTGCCCAGCGCGAACTGCCCGGAGGAGGTCGCGAAGATTGCCCGCACGGTGGAGCGCGTCATGCATGAGGAGCTCGGCATAAAGACCGTCATAGGCATCAGCACGAATGCCCGCCATCTGCGCGAGCTTGCCGACCGTTATAAGGAGGCGCAGGTCGCCATTGATGTAGGTCGCATCTTCGAGGCGGACAAGACAATCATAAATTACGAGACGCTCGGTCTTGGGCGCATCATCTATCAGCTTCCCACGACGCTGTGCGAGATGTTCCTCAACGAGGTGTTCAAGAAGAACCCCATCGAAACGCTCGATGAGGACACGCTGGAGACTATCAACCGTTTCTTTGAGAACAACCTCAACGTCTCAGAGACCTCGCGCAAGCTGTATGTCCATCGCAACACGCTTGTGTACAGACTGGAGAAGATAAAGAAGATCACGGGGCTTGACCTGCGCGAGTTTGACCATGCCATCGTTTTCAAGGTGGCAATGATGGTCAAAATGTATCTCGATTCGCTCAACAACACGAAATATTGACCGCATATCCCGCGCTTTAAGCCTGCGTTAAGGCTGACGCGCTAGAATATATCGGATTACAATCAGATTAACAGATTAAAATAATCCGGCTTTCTGGAGGACTGTAACAATATGGTTCAGATGAACAATGTCACCAAGGTCTATGAGAGCAGCAACACCGTTGCGCTCGATAATGTTGACCTGACGATCAACGAGGGGGAGTTTGTCTTTCTCGTCGGTCCGTCCGGCTCGGGAAAGACCACGCTTATGAAGCTCATCACCGGCGAGGTGTTTGCTTCCTCGGGTCAGGTCATTGTCAATGACTTTGATA
>CAVGKI010000029.1:0-15709 GCA_963629655.1 Butyricicoccaceae bacterium
AAAGCGCCGGAAAGGCACGCTGTCAGGCGTGTATGCTCTTGTCAACCGAGGGTATCATTGCACGATAAAAAACTCGGATAGTTTCCGAGGCAGTGTGCGCTGCGCACGGCGTATTTTCATGTGGCGCTTTTGGAAATAGTGTGGTACAATAGCGGGCGGAAAATTCGAGTGAACCGAGGTCTTACATATGAACGACATTATTCTGCTCAAGCTCGGCGAGATAATACTCAAGGGGCTCAACCGCAGATATTTTGAGCAGAAGCTCATGGCGAATGTCCGCCGCCGCCTTGCACCGATAGGGAAATTCCGCGTCTACTGCATCCAATCGACCGTGTATGTCGAGGCGCAGGAGAGCGGCGCGGACATCGGCGCGGCGATAGAGGCGCTCACTAAGGTGTTCGGCATCGTCGCCATCGTGCGCGCCTCCGCGTGTGAAAAGGACAAGGACGCGATAACGCGCCTTGCCAAGGAGTATCTAAGAGAGGACATGGAGCGCGCGGAGAGCTTCAAGGTCGAGTCCAAGCGCAGCGACAAGAGCTTCCCCATGACGAGCATAGAGCTCAGCCAATACGTCGGCGGGGAACTGAGCGAGGCGTTCCCCAACGTGCGCGTGGACGTGCATGAGCCGGAGTTCACCGTGCATATCGAGGTGCGCGATCTCGCCGCCTATGTGCACGGCGCGCCCATACCCGGCGCGGGCGGCATGCCCGTGGGCAGCAACGGCACGGCGGTGACGCTGCTCTCCGGCGGGATCGACAGCCCCGTGTCCAGCTACATGATCGCAAAGCGCGGCGTGCACCTTATCCCCGTGCACTTTTTCTCGTTCCCGTACACCTCGCAGCAGGCAAAGGAGAAGGTGCTGGAGCTGGCGGAGCTGCTGACGGCGTACTGCGGGCACATGACCGTGGAAATTGTGCCGTTCACGCACATACAGGAGGAGATTCGCGACAAGTGCCCGGAGGAGTATTTCACGCTGATAATGCGCCGGTTCATGATGCGCATCGCGCAGCGTATCGCCAAGGACAACAACGCCAAGGCGATAGTCACGGGGGAAAACCTCGGTCAGGTCGCCAGCCAGACAATGGAGGCAATGGCGGTGACGCAGTCCGTCACCGACCTGCCGACGCTCCAGCCGCTCATCGGCATGGATAAGGAGGAGATCGTCCGCCTCGCGCGGAGGATAGGCACGTTTGACACGTCAATACTGCCGTATGAGGACTGCTGCACGGTGTTCACGCCGCGCCACCCGCGCACAAGACCGAAGCTGGACGAGGTTGCGGCGGCGGAAAGCGCGCTGGATGCTGCGGCGCTCGTCGAGGAGGCAATACAGGGGATAGAGAAGGTGCCGCTGGGATGATTAAAAAAAGCTATGATACCGAAATAATCTCCGTCGGGACGGAGCTGCTCTTGGGGCATGTGACGAACACCGACGCGCGCGACGTGTCGGAGCAGCTGTCGAAGATAGGCGTGAATGTGCGCTATCACACGGTCGTCGGGGACAACCCTGAGCGCCTTGCCCAATGCATAGAGACGGCAAAGGGGCGCGCGGACATAATAATAACGACAGGCGGGCTCGGTCCCACGTGCGACGATTTGACGAAGGTTGTGACAGCGCGCGCGTTCGGCGTGCCGCTCGTCGAGGTGGTGAGCGAGGTCGCAGGGCTGTATGATTATATAAGGAACGACCGCAATTTCACGCCGAATAACCTCTCGCAGGCGATGCTGCCGGAGGGGTGCACTGTGTTCCACAACAGCTGCGGCACAGCGCCCGGCTGTGCGTTTGAAAAGGACGGCAAGGTCGTGCTGATGCTGCCGGGACCTCCGAAGGAGTGCTATGCCATGCTCGTAAGGAGCGCGATACCGTATCTGCGCCGCCTCGGCGACGGCGAGATCGTCTCCCACTCGGTGCATATTTTCGGCATAGGCGAGAGCGCGGTGGATGCCATCTTTGCCGATGAAATGAATGCCATGACCAACCCCAGCATGGCGCCATACGCCAAGGAGTGCGACTGCCTTGTGCAGGTCACGGCGAAGGCGGCGACGCAGGAGGCGGCGGAGGCAATGGTGCAGCCGGTGATGGAGCACGTGAAGGCGCGCCTGGGCGAATACGTATACGGCGTGGATGTGGAGAGCGTGGAGGAGAGCGTGATGCAGATTCTGCGCGCGCAGCCGCTGACCTTTGCCGCAGCGGAGAGCTGCACCGGCGGGGAGATCGCCAAGCGCTTCACCGACCTGCCCGGCGCGAGCGAGTTTTTCCTCGGCGGCATGGTGACGTACACCAACGGCGCGAAGGCGGCGCTTCTGGGCATTGACCAGGCGCTCATCGAGGAAAAGGGCGCGGTGAGCCGCGAGGTCGCGCGCGAGATGGCGGAGCGCGCAAGGGCGCGCCTCGGCGCTGACATCGGGCTTGGCGTGACGGGGCTGGCAGGTCCTGACGGCGACGGCGTGCATGAGGTGGGCACGGTGTTCGTGTCCATGGCGGCAGAAGGAAAAACATGGGTGCGTGAGCTGCACCTCGGCGCGCACCGCACGCGCAGCTTCATCCGCCGCATGGCAGGCAATCACGCCTATGACATGATGCGCCGCTATCTCACGGGGCTGGACGTTGAAATGAAGTAATGGAATATGCACTGCGCGGCAATCACCGCGCAGTGCAAAATTTATCCCCCTTGACATATTCGCCATAATGCGTTATACTGCATCTGTATTAAACGAATTAGTACGGAGGACACGAATGGAGGCGACTGTGTGATAAGCATAAATTACCGCGACGCAAGACCGATATACGAGCAGGTACGCGACGGCTACCGCGCGCTGATACTCGCGGACATGCTCTCCCCGGGCTACAAAATGCCGTCCGTGCGCGAGCTTGCATCGACGCTTGCCATCAACCCCAACACCATTCAGCGCGCATACAGAGAGCTGGAGAGCGAGGGGTACATCGTCTCCGTCCCCGGCAAGGGCAGCTTCGTCAGTCCGAGCGAGGCGGCGGTCAAGCGGCATATCGAGGAGACAAAGACGCATCTCACGGAGCTTGCGGCGGAGCTGCGCGCGCTGGGCGTGGGCGAAGAGGAGCTTATACGGCTGATAAAAGAGGGAGGCGAGGAGAAATGATGATAGAACTAAAGGCGCTGACAAAGGAATTTGACGGCTTCCGCGCGCTCGACGCGCTGGACATGAACGTGCCGCGGGGCGCGGTGTACGGACTGGTCGGACCGAACGGAGCGGGCAAGTCCACCGCCATACGGCACATCACGGGCATATACCGCGCCACGAGCGGCGAGGTGCTCATCGACGGGCAGAGCGTGTACGAAAACACCGAGGTGAAGGGGCGCATCGCCTACATACCCGATGAGCTTTTCTTCTTCGCGCAGGCGAGTATACGCGACATGGCGGATTTTTACCGCAGTGTGTATCCGCGCTTCTCCAAGGAGCGCTATGAAAAGCTGCACGCGGCGTTCGACCTTGACGAGAAGCGCCCGATACGCAAATTCAGCAAGGGTATGCAGAAGCAGGCGGCGTTCTGGCTGGCGCTGGCGCTGTGCCCTGACATCGTGGTGCTCGACGAGCCTGTGGACGGGCTCGACCCCGTGATGCGCCGTCAGGTGTGGGGGCTGCTGCTGGGCGAGGTCGCCGAGAACGGCACGACGGTGATCGTGTCCTCGCACAACCTGCGCGAGCTGGAGGACGTGTGCGATCACGTGGGGATAGTCAATCACGGGCGTATGCTGACCGAGCGCTCGCTCAGCGAGCTTCAGGAGAACATCGTCAAGGTGCAGCTCGCCCTGCCCGATGGCGGAAGGCTGCCGGAGGGGCTGGAGATAGTGCACAGCGCGTCCACCGGGCGCTTGCGTCAGCTCATCCTGCGCGGCAGGACGGAGGAGCTGACGAACGTCCTCGCCACGGCGCAGCCGCTTTTCATGGACTTTGTGCCGCTGACGCTGGAGGAGATATTTATATATGAGTTAGGGGGTGCCGACAGTGGCGCAAAGGACATCATTCTTTAATTGGGGGCTGTGCCGGAGCTGGCTGCGGCGGTGCTGGCCGCTGTGGGTGGGCTATCTCGCGCTGGGGCTGTTTATTGCGCTGACGCAGTCCGTCCCATCGCCGCGCGGCTATATAAACCCCGCCGAATACGCGGCGGAGGTCAACTGTGACATTGTCGATGTGGGGATAAGCATGGCGCGGCTGTCCATACTCGTGGGCATTGCCGCCGTGATGGTGATGTATTCTTATATGTACTCCTCCCGCACCTGCGGCATGATGGGCGCGCTGCCCGTGCGGCGGGAGACGGCGTTCACGACCGCATTTGTCACGGGTCTTGTGCCGCTGCTGCTGGCAGATGTTATAATAATCGGCGCGATATGGACGGTGTACGCCCGCACGGGCGTGGCGGAGGCGAAAAGCGTTCTGACCGCGCTTGGGCTCGCCGTGATGGGCTTGACGGCGTTTTACGGCTTTGCCGTGTTCTGCGCGGTGCTGACGGGCAGCCTTGCGGTGCTGCCGGCGCTGTATTTTGTGCTGGGCTTTGCAGCGTCGGTCGTGGATAGCTGTGTGTGCTTTCTGCTGGAAATGCTGGTGTACGGGTTCAGCTCGGACGCGCCGTATGCCACGGTATTCTCGCCGATAGTCGCGCTGCTCAGTGAGCTGGGCGTAGATAGGAACAGCTATGCGCAGAGCGGCGCGCTCGTCGTGGACGGTGTGAGGCTGCTGGCGGCATACTGCGCGGCGGGGCTCGCGCTTGCCGTGTGCGCTTTGCTCATCTACCGCCGCCGCGAGCTGGAGCGCGCGGGCGACGTGGTAGCCGTGCCGGTGCTCAAGCCCATTTTCAAATACTGCATGACCTTCGGCTGCGCGCTCGTGCTGGCAATATGCCCGAATGCGTTCGCGGGCGGGATCAATGTCCACTCCGGCACGGCGCAGGCGCTGGTGCTGCTGGCGCTGATGCTGCTCGGCGCGTTCGTGGGGTACTTTGCCTCGGAAATGCTCATGCAGAAAACTCTGCGCGTGTTTCACGGGCATTGGCGGGGATTTGCCGTGTCGTGCGCGGTGCTCGCCGCGCTGACGCTGGCGGCGGAGACGGACGTGACCGGCTATGAGCGGCGCACGCCCGATCCCGACGACGTGACGAGCGTATATCTGTCCAATTACGACACGCTCATCAGTCAGCCGGAGAACATCGCCGCGTTTGTCGCTTACCAAGAGGAGCTTATCGCGCAGAAGCAGGAAAACGAGAGCGCGGAGGACAAGGCGTGGCTGCGCATAGTCTACACCCTGCGCGGCGGGGAGCAGATGAGCCGCCTGTACGACATATCCGACGATACGGAAAGCCGCCTCGACCCGACCTCGAATATCCGCCGTCTTGACGCGGTGCTCAACACGCAGGAGGCAATAGATTACCGCATTGACTTTGCCCACGGCAGAGCCGTCACGCCGGAGAGCATAGAATACGCATGGATAAACGGCGGGTACACGGACGAGAGCGGCGAGTGGCGCGACATAAATGTGCAGCTCACGCCGGAGCAGGCGGCGCAGCTCTATAACGACTGCATCGTGCCCGACTCGAAGAACAGTCACCTCGGTCATGTGTGGACGGTGACAGATGATAAGTATTTCGACACCGTCAGCTGCCTCACGCTTGACATCACACTGCGCGAGGAGCGCAGCGCCGATTCCGACTACGCCACACGCTGCTATGCGTATATTGATTTGACGATGGATGCCGCGCGCAGTGCCGCATGGCTGGAGGAGAACACCGAGCTTACGCTCATCTCCATGCGCGATGCCGACCCCGCGAGCGCGGAAACACGGAACATTCACACCATGCCGACGGTGTAGGTATTATATACAGCTCGATATTTTGGGGATAAGAACACGAACGCAGCCTGAGACGACCTTAAAACGGCTTCAGGCTGCGTTTACAAATTGTATACGGCAGTTTATAAATTCTTGGGTTTTTGTTCATTACAGTGTCATAAATGTACTGTATATTATGCTCGTAAACAAGAAAGAGAGCTTCACGCAAGGTAATGAAGCGCTCTTGGACATAAAGGAAGTAATAAGCATGTACGAGCCTGAGAACAACTATGATACAAATGAACGGCTCAACGAGAGCCGGGTTGAAAATGATGCCTCGGCAGGAATAAACGATCCCCCCGCCGGATACACCGGCGATACCGACAGAGACAGCGGTGAGTATCACTACAAAAACGGATATACGCAGAAGATATATTCCGACGCGCACTATGTCCCCGCAGATGAGAACACAGTCCCCCCCAGATACTACACGCCCCCCGAAAAGCCCGTCAGAGAGCCCAAGCCGAAAAAACCGCACAGCGGCAGGACGGCGAAGATAATCGCCCTGTGCCTTGTGTGCGCCATCCTCGGCGGACTTGGCGGCGCGGCGATAGTGTCGGCAAGCGTGTCGGGCAGCATGAACGCGCTGACCGAGCGCGTGGGCAAGCTGGAGGATGAGGAAAACGTCCTCACCACCGTGGCGGACAGCGGCTCTGCCGCCACGGCGGGCACTGTCTCCGATGACGGCTCGCTCACCCCGTCCGCAATATATGACCTCGCCTGTCAGCAGGTTGTGGGTATCTCCTCCGAGATTACCTATACCAACTTCTTCGGAATGACCTCCTCCGCCGCCGTCAGCGGCTCGGGCTTCATTCTCACGTCGGACGGCTACGTCCTCACGAATTACCACGTTATTGAGACGGCGTACAGCAGCAAGGCGGACATCACCGTCATTACCCATGACGGCACGAAGTACACTGCTACCGTCGTCGGCTTCGAGCAGGAGAACGATATTGCCGTGCTGAAGATAGAGGGAGAGAATCTCCCCCATGTCACCATCGGCGACAGCGACACAATGAGCGTCGGCGATGAGGTCTACGCCGTCGGCAACCCGCTGGGCGAGCTGGACTTCTCCATGACGACAGGGCACATCAGCGCCCTCGACAGGCTCATCTCCACCAGCTCCAGCTCAGAATCCATCAATATGTTCCAGTTTGATGCGGCGGTCAACTCCGGCAACTCCGGCGGTCCCGTTTACAATACCCACGGTGAGGTCATCGGTGTTGTCACCGCGAAATACTCCGACACCGGCGTTGAAGGCTTGAGCTTTGCAATCCCCATCAACGACGCGGCGAGCATTGCAAACGACCTTATCACAAAGGGCTACGTCACCGGCAAGGCGTATATGGGCATTTCCCTCAGAAATGACTATAACTCCATGTATGCCAACTACTACGGCTGGCCCGTCGGCGCAATGGTCGCCGGGGTCAACGCAGGAAGCTGCGCCGAGGCGGCGGGCATACAGACCGGCGACATCATCACCAAGGTCGGCGATAAGGACATTGAGAGCTACAGCGACCTCAAGTCCGCCATCCGGTGCTATTCCGCCGGGGACACCGCCGAGATTACCCTCTACCGCGCAGGTGAGAGCATGACAGTCTCCATCACCTTTGACGAGGCAAAGCCCGAATAACGGGCGCGCGGTACAATAACTTTGCTACTTTTCTACTCCTAACCTCTCTTTTCTCCCAAACAACGAAGGGCTGCACCCAAAAGTGCAGTCCTTTGTTGCGTAATAATATGTTTTCTTGCAGTATTTCATAATTTGGTCTTGATTTTTTCGCAATATACTGTAAAATAAGCCTGTTATGAATATGCTCTTATCAGGAGGAGAAAATAAAAATGACTTATGAGATGGATGTTGCCGGCTTAAAACGCGAGCTGCCGATATGCAAGGTCACGGACGACCTCTACATCGGCGCGTTCGTCATGTTCGGTGACGTTGAGCTGACCGTCCACTGTGCTTCCGAGCTTTTGAAGCTTGCCCCGGAGTATGATTATCTCATCGCGCCAGAGGCAAAGGCGATCCCGCTTGTCTACGAGATGGCGCGCCAGAGCGGCGCGAACAAGTATTTTGTCGCGCGCAAGGGCGCAAAGGCGTATATGCAGGGTGTGTTCTCCGTTGATGTGCGCTCCATCACCACCATGGGCGTGCAGCATCTGGTGCTCGATGCCGAGGATGCCAAGCTCATCCGCGGCAAGCGTATGTTGCTTGTGGACGATGTTATTTCCACCGGCGAATCCCTCCACGCGCTGGAGACGCTTGTGACCGAGTGCGGCGGCACTGTCGCCGGGCGCATGGCTCCCCTTGCCGAGGGCGACGCGGCGGAGCGCAGCGACATCATCTTCCTCAACAAGCTCCCCCTCTTCAACGCCGACGGCACGGTCAAGGCATAATTAAGATACGGCTGCAAAAAAGCTCACCGCGAGGTGGGCTTTTTTGCGTTATTGCGGCGGCAGAGCGCCGTGATGAGGGAGCAGAGCGGTATGAGATACAGATAAAAGGCGAAGATAATGCTGACTGTCGGCGCGCCGACGGAGGCGAGCGGCACAGCCCCGGCGATAGACCACGGGACGAGCGGGGCAATGACGATGGCGCTGTCCTCAAGGTCGAGCGCAAAGGCGGAGCTGTCATGCTCCAAATCGAGGCAGAGCTGCTGCGTGAGCATAACGGTCAAGGTCTGGTTGCAGGAGATGACGGCGGTGAGCACGGAGGAGAGCAGAATGCAGCCGAACGGGGAGACGCGGCGGCAGAGCTTGCCGAGCGCGCGGCGCGTGCTGTCGAGCAGTCCCGTGCCGTCGAATATGCCGGGGTAGCACGAGGATATGCATACAATGCAGAAAACCTTGACCATGGAGACGATGCCGCCACCGGACAGCAGCGCGGCAAGCTCGCCCGACTCCGGCTGAAAGCCGAGCACGGCGGCGGACAGCAGCGCGGAGGGCGCTGTGCCCTGCACGAGCAGGCATACAGCCGCGCTGCACAGTATGCTCACGCCCATGGTGAGCTTGACGTTCACCCGAAACAGCGACAGCACCACAATGACGGCGGCAGGGATGAGCACGACGGGGCGGAGCGTGAACGCGGACGCGAACAGTGCCTGCATGCGCGAGACATCATAGCTCCCATGCAGCCCGTGACCGAGCAGCGTGTACAGCCCCGCCGTGGCGGCAAACGGGATGAATGCCGTTTTTGCCATGGCGCGGAGGTTGTGAAAAAGGTCGGTGCCGGTCAGCGTGCTGACGAGCAGCGCGCTTGTGGACATGGGCGAGCAGCGATCGCCGAAATATGACCCGGAGAGCACAGCGCCGCCGACATATGCCGCAGGGATGCCCATTCCGGCGGCGATGGCGGAGCATATAACGCCGACGGTTGCGGCAGTGCCGAAGGCTGTGCCGGTCAGAAACGAGATGAGCGAGCACAGCAGAAACGCCGCAAGCAGTATTATCCGCTCGTCACAAAACGGCAGTGCGCGGCAGATAATATACGGTATCGTTCCGCCGACGCGCCACAGCGCCGTTATCACGCCGATAAGCACGAAGGTGACAAGTATGCTCTTCACCGTTTTTATCCCCGAAACTGCAAGGGTGAGCAGCGCGCATATACTATGCCCCTTGCGCACGCCGTATCCCATGAAGAGCAGCAGCCCGAAAACAAGCGCCCAAAGCACGGACACGCCGAGAACGACGCACCCGACCAGTGCCAGCGCGAACAGCGACAGGACAACAGCCTCTGCCATCGTAAACCGCCCCTTTTTCAGTATAATACGCGCAATTATACAGCATAAATATACGGCTTGCAAGAAGATAATGAGTTAATATTATTGTTTTTATGCCGCTACAATATATGTAATACTGCCCTTTTAACCGTTTTTCAGTATAACATTCCCATATCGGTGCTTGGCTGGCTTCCTCCCCAATAAGCTCGCGCCCATCAAATTTATCTCTTTTCCGCTCTCACATCATCGAGTGATGTAAAAACAGGATTGTCGAAGAAAGTTCTCGTTGACAAAAGCGAGAACTTTTGATACTATTTATTCAATTAAATCAATTAAATAATTCATTTCAAAGGAGGACTTAAAAATGCGCAAAAAATATATCATGCTTCTGGCGCTGATTCTTGCTCTTTCGCTTGCTCTTCCGGGGTGCACAGCAAAGAGTGAAACCCAGCCCCCCGCCGCTACAGCGGAGGTTACCCAATCCATCAATGCTGCAGAAACAGCAAACGCGGTCGAACAGCGGGCAGATACCGAGCCGTATGTTGATCTTCAGGGCGAATGGCACTTCAAGGTCTACCGAAAGTATGAAAATATGTATCAGTACTTCAACTACGGCGGCTGCGCCGTAACATGGGAGGATTTGACCGCTGCAGCTGTGCCATCCGAGGAAACATACTCTCAGTGGGAAACCGTGCTCTGTCCTGCTGATGATTATTCAACGGGCGGTCTGCTGCAAATGTATCGCTCCGGCACTGACGACGATGTTCGCAATGCGCTTACGGAAAACGAACTGTTTCCGAAGTGGAGCGAGGCATGGTTCTGCAAAACCGTTGAGCTTCCTGCAGACTTTGCGACCGAGGATACCGTCACTCTGCTGCTCGGCGTAATCGATGATCTTGATGTGGTCTACATAAACGGTGTTCCCGTCGCGCAGAGCGGCTTTGTCACCGCAGACGGACAGCACGCGCCGGCGGCAAACGTTCCAGAAGACGGTGGCTTCGAGTCGGAGGGCAATTTCCGTTTTGAGAAGTCCTATTGGGAGGTTACACGCGAATATACGATTGACTCCTCACTGCTCAACGAGGGCAAAAACGAGCTGTGCATACGCATTTATAACAACAATTCTTTCGGCGGCTTCTACGATCGCACGATGGCGTTGGTTGCCACAAGAGAATGTGTCAACACTCTAAAAGGGCTTCCTGTTGACCCTGTATCCGAGCCGTCCAAGTTCGAGTCCGTCGTAGCGGCTCAGATTGCGTCCATCGAGGCAGAGGATCTTGACGCATACGCCGCGACCCTGTCCGACGATTTTGTCGAAAATGAATTGGACAAGGAAGCAGAGCTGGCAAAATGGCAGAATATATTCAACAACTATGATGACATCGCCGTTTCCGACAACGATGGTGGTATATACTCATACAACGGCGCTACGGTGTATTTTGCTGCCCGTACCATCACGGGAACAAAGGACGGCGAGTCGGTCGTGATTTTCAACGACCCTGAGTTCCTGCAATATCTGACTTTGTCCGACACCGGCGCGCTGGAGATCGGTAATCACAGCCGTTGCTACAGCGTCACTTATGCCTCTGCGCTTGAGGAAATGAACGGCAAGCAGCTTCAGTACAGCATCTACCTTCCGCAGTCATATTATGAAAACACAGACAAAGCTTACCCAGTTGTGTATCTCCTGCATGGTATCAACTCGACCGGTGACTCCTTTGTGAACGTTGACGGCATTGAGGCTTTCATGGATAACTTGATCAGCTCCGGCGAGATACAAGAGATGATTGTTGTCATGCCAAATTCCGGAAAGAGCAGCTTCTACGAGGACACGGATGCCCCTGACGGCGTATCCGACAGTGCCGGTCCTTGGGCAAAGCATATCTACATAGACATCTTGGAGCAAATCGACAACAATTACCGTACAATTCCGGAAAAGGAATTTCGCGGCATGAGCGGGATATCCATGGGCGGCGGCGGTGTGTTTAAGGTCGGTGTGACGCACACGGACATTTATTCCTCCTTTGCCTCACACATGGGTGCGGTTGCCGGCGCAAAGGAGTATATTGACACTGTTCCGGCTGATGTTTTGCCTACGCTTGATTTCTATCTCGATTGCGGCAATCAGGATCAGATGGTATCACCAGACGCAACCCGTGAAATAGGCGAATATCTTGAAAGTCTCGGTGCAAATGTGTACTGGGAGCTGCGCGACGGCGCACATAACAGCGCGTTCTATATGGCGGGAATGCCGGCTTCAATGAAAATGCATTCTGACCACTTTGTTGCCAACGGACTATTGGAGCTTTGGGGCGAGAAATGATTATTCGGTAAAATAAAAAACAGGGGCTATGAAAATGCCTGCGCCAAAATGGCTGTAGTAAAGCGATTTTCGTGAGCATGAATTTCCCCGAGAATTAGAAACAGCGAGAGAAATCACAGAAATCTGTGGTTTCTCTCGCTGAAGTTCTGAGGCAAATTCCGAGAAAATCTATTTTGCTACAGCCCTCAATGGAGAATTATTTTCATAATACCGTTGATATTATCTCTTCCCCCTGAAAAACTCCCGCAGGAGGGCGGCGCTCTCATCGGCGAGGACATTGGGGTAAACGGCGGGGGAGTGCCCGTAGCGCTCGGCGAAGAGGTCGATAACGCTGCCGCATGAGCCGGTCTGCGCCTCCCGCGCGCCGAAAACGAGCGTGGGTATGCGCGCCATTATTATCGCGCCGGCGCACATCGGGCAGGGCTCAAGCGTGACGAACATTGTGCACCCTGTCAGGTGCCATGTACCCAGCGCGGCGCACGCGGCGCGTATCGCCTCTGTCTCCGCGTGGGCTGTCGCGTCTTTGCGCTCCTCGCGGCGGTTGCGCCCCGTGCCGACAATGCGCCTTTCCGCGTCGATAATTACGCAGCCCACGGGAACCTCCCCCGCGTCCATCGCCTCGCGCGCGAGCGCGAGCGCCCTGCGCATATAAAGCTCTCTCTCCATAGCGTTGTCTCCTGTTCAGAAAAAGAGCCGGCATTCAGCCGGCTCTTTTTTGTTGTTATCCGATGTCGATGATAAATCACGCCAGTGCGGCGGTGATGATGGACATCTGGTAGACCTCCTCCGCGTCGCAGCCGCGGCTGAGGTCGTTGATGGGTGCGTTAAGACCCTGAAGGATAGGACCGTAAGCGGCGAAGCCGCCGAGACGCTGGGCGATCTTGTAGCCGATGTTGCCGGACTGGATCTCCGGGAAGATGAAGGTGTTGGCATAGCCCGCGACCTTGCTGCCGGGGAACTTGAGCTGTCCGACGACGGGGGAGACGGCGGCGTCAAACTGCATCTCGCCGTCAATGGCAAGCTCGGGCGCCATCTCCTTGGCAATGGCAGTGGCATTGCGCACGAGATCGACATTCGCGCCCTTGCCCGAGCCCTTGGTGGAGTAGGACAGCATGGCGACCTTGGGGTCGATGCCAAAGACCTTGGCGGTGTTCGCCGTGGAAACGGCGACCTCGGCAAGCTGTGCGGCGGCGGTGAGCTTCACATTGCCGTCCTTGTCGAGCTTGTCCTCATAGGAGATGTTGATGGCGCAGTCACCCATGCACAGCATCTCGTCCCCGCGCACGAGAATAAAGCAGGAGCTGACGAGATTTGCGCCCTTCTTCGTCTTGACGAGCTGAAGCGCGGGGCGGACGGTGTCCGCCGTGGAGTATGTCGCGCCGCCGAGCAGAGCGTCCGCAACGCCCATCTTCACCAGCATTGTGCCGAAGTAGTTGCCCTTCATGAGGCTGGCGCGGCACTCGTCGGGTGTCATCTTGCCCTTGCGCAGCTCAACCATCGCCGCGACCATCTCGTCCATCTTGTCATAGGTGGCGGGGTCGATGATCTCCAGCCCGTCAATGTCAAAGCCGCCCTTTGCTGCGGCAGCCTTCACCTCGTCCACGTTGCCCACGAGTATCGGCGTGAGGAAGCCGCCCTTTTTCAGCCGTGCGGCGGATTCGAGAATGCGCGCGTCGGGACCCTCGGTGTAGACTATCTTGCGGGGGTTGGCTTTGAGTATGTCGATAAGATTTTCAAACATTTTTATTATCCTCCATGTGATAAGTTGTGTGTAATATAATTTACCACTACTTGCGCCGATTTTCAAGCAGTGAGCACAAAGAAATGCAAATTTTTGCGTTGACGCGGAGGGGGAGAATAATTTATAATACGAGGAGTAATCAAGGAAAGGAAGAACGAGAGAATGACACGCAGCTTTCCCGCGACGCTCTCGGCGCTGCGCCGCGAACGGAACATCAGTCAGCGGCAGGCGGCTGCCGACCTGAACATCAGTCAGGCGCTGCTCAGCCACTATGAAAACGGCGCGCGCGAGCCGGGGCTGGGCTTTGTGTGCCGCGCGTGCGATTATTACGGCGTGAGCGCGGACTATCTTCTCTGCCGCAGTGATGAGCAGAATGCCGCCGCTCTCGCCGCGCGGACGGTGGAGGAGCTGTGCAAAGGCGTGCGCGGACTGATAGACAACGCGCAGGGCGTATTCGACAAGCTCAAATGAGGAAGGAACAGCAATGATAGATCAAAAGCTTATACGTAATTTTTCCATAATCGCGCACATTGACCACGGCAAATCCACGCTCTCGGACAGGCTGATAGAAAAGTGCAACGCCGTCGAGCAGCGCGTGATGGAGGATCAGATACTCGATAACATGGACTTGGAGCGCGAGCGCGGCATCACGATAAAGGCGCGCGCCGTCGGGCTGAATTACCACGCCGCCGACGGGCAGAGCTACACGCTCAACCTCATCGACACGCCGGGACACGTTGACTTTAACTATGAGGTCAGCCGTTCTCTCGCGGCGTGTGAGGGCGCGGTGCTGATAATCGACGCTTCGCAGGGTGTGGAGGCGCAGACGCTCTCCAACACCTATCTCGCGCTTGACAACAACCTTGAAATACTCCCTGTCATAAACAAGATCGACCTCCCAGCCGCCGACCCGCAGCGCGCGAAGAACGAGGTGGAGGAGATAATCGGGCTGCCCGCGCAGGATGCGCCGGAGATAAGCGCGAAAAACGGCGTGAACATCGACGCGGTGCTTGAGGACATCGTGGCGAACGTGCCCGCGCCGTCGGGCGACCCCGCCGCGCCGGTGAAGGCGCTCATTTTCGACAGCCAGTATGACAACTATCGCGGGGTCATTGTGTTTATTCGCGTGGTGGACGGCGTTATCCGCCGCGACACGGAGATATTGCTGATGAGCACGGGCGCGAAGTATAAGGTGGTCGAGGTCGGGCATATGCGCCCGATAGGGCTCGACCCATGCAACGAGCTTGCGGCGGGCGATGTGGGCTACTTCACCGCAAGCATAAAGAACGTGGAGGATACCCGCGTGGGCGACACCGTCACCGAGGCGAGCCGCCCCGCTGCGGAGGCACTGCCCGGCTACCGTCCCGCGCGTCCGATGGTCTACTGCGGCATATACACCGAGGACGGCTCAAAGTACCCTGACCTCCGCGACGCGCTGGAAAAGCTCAAGCTCAACGACGCCTCGCTCTCGTTTGAGCCGGAGAGCTCCGTCGCACTGGGCTTTGGCTTCCGCTGCGGTTTTTTGGGCATGCTGCATATGGAGATAATTCAGGAGCGCCTGGAGCGCGAATTTGACCTGGAGCTGGTCACGACGCTCTCCTCCGTCATCTATAAGGTCATCAAGACCGACGGCAGCATCGTCATGGTCGATAATCCTCACAACTACCCCGCCCCCGCCTCCATTGCCGAGGCGCACGAGCCGTTCGTGAAGGTATCCATCATCACGCCGGAGGAGTACATCGGCAACATCATGCCGCTGTGTCAGGACAGGCGCGGCGAGTACAAGAATATGCAGTATCTCGACACGCGCTTAGTTGAGCTGCACTATGAGATGCCGCTCAACGAGATAATCTATGATTTCTTCGACACGCTCAAGGCGCGCACAAAGGGCTATGCCTCGCTCGACTACGAGTTGAGCGAGTATAAGCCGAGCGACCTTGTGAAGGTGGATATGCTCCTCAACGGCGATCAGGTCGACGCGCTCAGCTTCATCGCCCACAGGGAGAAGGCATACGCTCGTGCGAGAAAGCTGTGCGAAAAGCTCAAGGACAACATCCCACGCCAGCTCTT
>CAVGKI010000030.1:0-15693 GCA_963629655.1 Butyricicoccaceae bacterium
GGCTGAGGTCATCCCTGTCCTGCGCCGTCGGCGCGACGTAGCGGTAGCTTCCGCTCGAACCGAGCTCTTTAACAAGGCGCATATCCTTTATGTCGCGGGAGAGTGTCGCCTGAGTGCTCTTTATGCCGCGCTCAGCCAGCGCCTGCATGAGCTGCCCCTGTGTTTCTATGTCCTGCTGTGATATTATTTCGAGTATCACGCTCTGCCGTCCGTGCTTCAATTCCGCGTCCTCCTGAAAGATATAAAAAGATAAATATATTATGTCAGTTTTTCGTATGCAATGTCATAAAAGCTCTTGTGCCCCATGTTCACCATCTCGGTGTACCGCGCGGAGCGCCTGACGGTGACGACATCGTCGTTCGCGAGGTCGTAAACGGGGTTGCCGTCCACTGAGAGATACGCGCGCCGCCCGTGCAGCTTCTCCGTTTTCACGGTCACGGTGCGCACGGGGTCGAGCAAGAATGAGCGCGCGCCCATAACATGCGCGCATATCGGCGTGACGAGTATGTTCTCCGCGTCCGGCTCGACAATAGGTCCGCCCGCAGACATCGAGTACCCCGTTGAGCCTGTCGGCGTGGCAAGAATGATGCCGTCGCCGGAGAACACCGTGATGGTATCCCCGTCGCACATGGCGGTCAGCCTGATGCAGTCACCGTAGCCGTGAATGACCGCGTCGTTGAGCGCGCAGTCGGTATACACCGTCTCCCCGCCGCGCGAGAGCGCAATGTCAAGCTTCATGCGGCGGCTCACGGTCGCGCCGCCCCCTGCCGCCTTCGGGATAAGGTCAATATCCTCCGGCTCAAGCGTCGTCATGAAGCCCTTTGTGCCGAGATTCACGCCGAGTATGGGCACGGCGCAGTCGTGCAGCGTCCGTGCGACGGACAAAAGCGTCCCGTCCCCGCCGACAACGACGATAAGCGAGCACTCCCCTGCCGCGTCCTCAAGCCTCACCGTGGGTATTTCCTTGGGAATAACGTCCGGCTCGTCATCGGCGAACACCGGGCACACCACGGCGTCATACCCCGCCGCGCGCAGCACGGCGCGTATCTTCAATGTCAGCTGCAGGCCGGTATCGCGAAACGGATTCGGGCAAATTGCAATCATATCCGTACACCTCTTTTATACTATTATTTGACAAGAAGCTTTGATAAATTTCCGAGGAAAAATTGTGTCAAGCGAGGCGAAGCCCGCAGGACATAATGGGAATATATGTTCAAGGGCTTCAACGAAGCATGGCGCAATTTTTGCCGGAAAGAATCGAAGTTTTCTATCAAATGATAGTATTATAGCACCAAGTGCGAGGCGGCAACGACTGCCTTCACGTCTATATCGGCAGGCGGCAGCGCCGCATTTTTCATATGGCAGATATACTCAATGTTGCCCTCCGGTCCTTTTATCGGGGAAAAATCCAGTCCGACAACACTCAAGCCTATCGTGGGCGCAAAATCGAGCACGCCGCGCACAACCTCCTCGTGAACCCTCACGTCGCGCACAACGCCCTTCTTGCCGACCTCCTCGCGCCCCGCCTCAAACTGCGGCTTGATGAGGCAGATAATATCCGCCCCGTCCTTCAAAAGCCGCTTCACCGCTGGAAGCACAAGCTTTACGGAGATGAACGACACGTCCATCACAGCGAGATCTAGCGCCTCGGGTATCTGCTCGCTCGTGACATAGCGCAGGTTTGTCCGCTCCATGTTCACGACGCGCTCATCCTGACGCAGCTTCCATGCAAGCTGTCCATAGCCGACATCGACGGAATACACCTTCGCCGCGCCGTGCTGCAGCAGCACATCGGTGAACCCGCCGGTCGAAGCGCCGCAGTCGATGCATATCTTGCCCGCCGGATCTGCGGGAAACACGCGCAGCGCCTTGTCAAGCTTATACCCGCCGCGGCTGACAAACGGCAGCGTCTCCCCGTGTATCTCGACCGCCGCGTCCGGCGCGACAGCCATGCCGGGCTTATCCGCGCGCTGCCCGTTGACGAACACAACGCCGCTCATTATCGTGGTTTTCGCCCGCTCGCGGCTCTCCGTAAGACCGAGGTCAAAAACGAGCTGATCCAATCTTATCTTCTTCATTGCACGCTGCACTCCGCCCGGCATAGCTGCATTGCGGCATCCGCGATGCTCTGCGCGTCAAGTCCGTAATCGCGCCAAAGCTCCGCCACGCTGCCCTGAGGCACTATGCCGTCGCCGAGGTTTATAAGCCTCGCCGCGCGAAGCTCTATCCCCTGCTGCGCGCACAGCGCCAAAATACGCTCCCCCATGCAGCCGGGGGCGCAGCTCTCCTCCGGGACAATAAGCCTGCCCGTCTTTTTGAGCGAGGCGAGCGTCGTCTCCAGCCCGTTCGGCTTGATGATGCCGAGCTTTATGACCTCGGCGCTCACGCCGCGCTCCTGCAATATGCGCGCACATTCAAGCGCGTTATTCACCATTGTCCCATAGCACACAACGGTGACATCACTGCCCTCGCGCAGCACGCTCTCGCGCTCGACGCGGGAAGCGCGGTATTCGCCCTCGCCGCCTCTGGGATAGCGCACGGCGACAGGTCCGCTCTCGCTAAAGAGCGCGGCTTGGAGCATATCGTGAAGCTCCTGAAAGCTTGCGGGGCACATGACGGTCATGCCGGGTACGGTGGAGAGATAGCTGAGGTCGAAAACGCCGTGGTGCGTCTCGCCGTCGTTGCCGACGAGCCCCGCCCTGTCAACGGCAAAAACAACGTGAAGCCTTTGCAGCGACACATCGTGTATCAGCATATCATAGGCGCGCTGCAAAAAGCTGGAGTACACCGCAAAAACCGGCAGCGCGCCCTGCTTTGCCATGCCCGCCGCCATTGCGGCGGCATGCCCCTCGGCAATGCCGATGTCGATAAAGCGCTTGGGGAACGCCTTGGCGTAGCCGCTCAGCCCCGTGCCGGAGCACATGGCGGCGGTGATGGCGCACACGCGCCCGTCGCGCGCGGCAAACTCGCACATATCCGCGCCGAAGCTGTCGGAAAACGTCATGCCGCTCTCCCTGACCGCGCCCGTTTCCGGGTCGAACTTACCGACACCGTGATACTTGTCCGGGTGCTCCTCGGCATAGGTGCAGCCCTTGCCCTTCTTCGTGAGCACATGGACAATAACCGGCTGCTTCATATCCTTGGCAAGCCCTATGGCGGATTCCAGCGCGTGAATGTCGTGCCCGTCGATAGGACCGAGGTATTCAAAGCCCATCTGGCTGAACGTATTATCCGGCAAGAGCCATGATTTCAGCCATTCCTTTATGCGGTGGTTGAATTTGTACAGCGCGGGAAGCTTCATAAACTCCGCCCTGTACCAGCGCTTGAAGCTGATATATGCGGGCTTATAGCGCATTGCGCCGAGAAGGTGCGACATGCCGCCTACATTCTCGCTGATGGACATATTGTTGTCGTTGAGGATTATCACGATAGGCTCGCCGCAGGCGGCGGCATCCTCCAGCCCCTCATATGCAAGCCCGCCGGTCATTGCCCCGTCGCCGATAACGGCGGCGACCTGATACTCCTCCCCAGTGAGCGCCCTTGCGCGCGCCATGCCCGTCGCGACGGACACGGAGGTGGACGCATGCCCCGTGACGAATGCATCGTCTGCGCACTCGTAGGGCTTGGGGAAGCCGGAAAGCCCGCCGTGCTGCCGCAGTGTGGGGAAATCGTCCCGCCGCCCGGTTATCATCTTGTGCGTATAGCTCTGATGACCGACATCAAAGACGATGCGGTCAACGCTTGTGTCATAGACCCTGTGCAGCGCGACCGTCAGCTCGACCGTGCCGAGGTTCGACGCGAGATGTCCGCCGGTCTGCGCAACATTTTTTATTAAAAACTCCCTTATTTCCGCGCAAAGCGCGTCAAGCTCACTCTCCTCGAGCTTTTTTATATCCTCGGAGGAGTTTATTCTCTCTATTATACTCAAAATCCCTGCACCTGATAGCTTCTTAATTTTTTCTCGTCGCCAGCGCGTCCGCCAGCGCGCAGAGGAACGCCGTGTCCTCAAATGCCTCCGAGAGCACGCCCTTTGCAAACTCCGTCAGCTTTTCCACCGTCTCGCGGCAGCCCTTTTCACCCATGAGCGCCATGTAGGTGTTCTTATGCTCCTGCGCGTCAGAGCCGATGGGCTTACCCAGCTCCTCCGTGCTGCTGAGCACGTCGAGCATATCGTCGCGTATCTGAAACGCCATGCCCAGCGCCGCGCCGAAATGCCCCGCCGCAGCAAGCTGAGCCTCCGTCCCGCCGGCGGCGGCGACGCCCATCTGACACGCCGCGACCAGCAGCGCGCCGGTCTTGCGGCTGTTTATCTCCGTCAGCTCCTGCTCTGTGAGGCTCTTCCCCTCGCCGAGCATGTCAAGATACTGCCCGCCGCACATACCGTCCGCGCCGACAGCGCCGGCGAGTATCTGCGCGCAGGCGGCTCTGCGCTCCGCCGGGAGCGTGCAGGACAGTATCGTGTTAAACGCCTCCGCCTGCAAAGCGTCTCCCGCGAGCGTCGCGACGCACTCGCCGTAGACCTTGTGGTTTGTGGGTCTGCCCCGGCGCAGGTCGTCATTGTCCATGCAGGGCAGGTCGTCATGGATAAGGCTGTATGTGTGCAGCATTTCCACCGCGCACGCCACCGGCATGGCTTCATAAATATCGCCGCCGCTTATGCGGGCAAATTCCAGCGTCAGCATCGGGCGGATGCGCTTTCCGCCCGCAAGAAGGCTGTACCGCATTGCCTCATAAAGCCCCGCCTGCGGCGTGCCGCCGCGATCGGCAAAGGTCTTTTCAAGCGCGGCTTCAATGAGCGCTCTGTATTCCTTGTCGTTCATTGCTCGCCATCCTCATCAAAGGGCAGCTCTATCGGCTGCCTGTCCGCGCCCTTTTTGAGCTTGACCACTTTCTGCTCCGCCTCGTCGAGAAGCTTGGTGCACTCGGCAATAAGCTTCGTCCCCTCTTCAAACATGGTCAGCGATTCACCCAGAGGCATGTCTCCGCTTTCAAGGTGCTTCACTATCTCGTCCAGCCGCGCGACCGATTCCTCAAAGCTCGGCTTTTTTGCTGCCATACTCTCTCCTCCGTTTCTGTATTACAGCGGTCTTACCCCTGTGACCGCGCACTCCGCCGTGCCGTCAGTCAGCCTGACGGAGACGGCATCGCCCTTTTCAAGGGCATCTATGCTTTTTATAACCTTGCCGGACGCACCGCTCACGATGGCGTACCCGCGCGAGAGCACCTTCAGCGGGCTCATCGCGTCAAGCGCGGCGGTCAGGCGGACATACTCATGCTTTTTCTCTGCGTTTATATGCTCCTGCGCGCTGATAAGCCTGTCACGGCAGCGGTCAAGCGCAATGCGCCGATCGTCGATGGCGGCAGAGGGGTCGAGCATGACGCGCTTTGTACCAATACTCTCCAGCCGTGTGCGCAGCGCGGCGAGCTTCTTCGTCATCGCCTGAGACGCGCGTATTTCATACGAGCGCAGCGCCTCCGTAAACTCGGCAATGTCGGGCACGGCGATCTCCGCCGCGTTCGACGGCGTGGACGCGCGCGCATCCGCCACATAGTCGGCAATGGTGACATCGGGCTCATGCCCGACGGCGGAAATGACAGGCAGCTCGGAGGCATAGATGGCGCGGGCAACGCGCTCGTCATTAAACGCCCACAAATCTTCTATCGAGCCGCCGCCGCGCCCAGTGATGATAAGGTCGGCGACCTTGAACTCGTTTGCATAGCGTATCGCGCCGACGATCTCCGGCGGGGCTTCAGCACCCTGCACGCGCACCGGCAGCAGTATCACCTTTGTCAGCGGCCAGCGCCGCGAGAGAATGCGTATCATGTCATGCACCGCCGCGCCCGCAGACGAGGTGATGATGGCAATACGCTCCGGGTATCGCGGGAGCGGCTTTTTATGCTCACGCGCGAAAAGCCCCTCCTCGTCAAGCTTGCGCTTGAGCTGCTCGAACGCGACCTGAAGATCGCCCGTGCCCTCCGGCAGCAGCGCGCTGCAATAGAGCTGATACGCGCCGTCGCGCGGATAAACGCTCACGCGCCCGAATGCCGTCACGCCCATGCCGCTCTCCGGGCGGAAGCGCAGCTTCGCCGCGCTGCTCTTGAACATGACGCAGCGGATGCTGCTCTCCGCGTCCTTGAGCGTGAAATAGTGGTGCCCGGACGGGTATATTTTATAATTGGACAACTCACCCCGAACACAGACATCGCCAAGCCGTGGGTCTGCGTCGACAAGTCCTTTTATTATGCCGTTTAGCTGGCTGACGGAAAGGGTCAGGCGCTCCATAATTATTCCGTGTCCCCCTCGGTCGGTGTCGGCGCGCCGGCTTCCGCCTTATCCGCCGAAAGCTCCCCGCGCATAAAGCCGCCCAGAACGCCGTTGACGAACGAGACAACATCCGGCTCGTCATAGCCCTTGTCAAGCTCCACCGCCTCGTTTATCGCGGCGGCGGCGGGAACATCGTCCATATAAAGTATCTCGCAGATGGCACAGCGCAGCACCGCAAGCGCGGTCTTGGATATGCGCTCCGGCCGCCAGCCCTTGGCGTAGCGCTCTATATATCCGTCCGCCTCGTCCCGGTGCTCGTGCATGAGCAGTGTGAGGCGGGTGATGTAATCCATCTGCTTTTTGTTGGGGTATTCGCTGTAAAGCTCATCCTCCGCCTTGAGCGTGGCGTAATGCTCCTCGGAAAAAAAGCCGTCGATAAGCTCCTGCGGGGCAATGCCCGCATTCGCCGCCGCAAAGCCGAGCTGTATGGCAATCTCTCTTGCTGTGCTCCTCGTCATTCCGTGCTCCTCCGCGCTTTATTTATCAAAAGCCACGCCGGAAACATGGACGTTGACCGCCGCCTTGTCCATGCCCGTGGCGGAGAGCACAACGCTCATGACCTCGTCCTGGACGCTCTTTGCCACGTCCATGATGTTATGCCCGTAGGACACGGTGATGATGGCATCAACGATTATCTTTCCCTCGTCAAACTGCACCTTTACGCCCTTGGAAAGCGTCTTTATCCCGATAAGCTCCACAAGCTCCGCGCCGGAGGTGTTCGACAGCCCCGCAACGCCCTCGACCTGGGTCACAGCCGCCCTGACAAGCGTGGCAATGACCTCCTCGGATATATTTATGCTGCCGTTGGCTTCCTGGCAGGTAATGTAATTTTCGCCCATAGTGTAACCTCCTCAGATGATGTCAGAGTATTGTACCACGTTATGCGAAAAAAATAAAGCCTAATCATAAAAAATAACGTATTTATGCAAAAAATACCCGGCACACGTGCTTTCCTGTGTGCCGGATACGCATTTTGTTCAGGTTTTCACTTCTATTATGCTAAGCTGCGCCGCCTGATACGATGTTTCGGCGCAGATGACCTCCGTTATCCGCGCGACCGCGTCCTCGCTCAAGCCCTCCTCCGGCGCAGGCACGGCGACCGTAACGGTGTCATTGCCTATGTACACCACGCAGTCGGCAAATTCCTTGGCTATCAGCAGGTTCTCTATCTGCGATTCCTGCATGGAGTTTGTCGCCATGACGGATATGGCGTTCATCGCGCTGTCGATCGTCTCCTGTGAGGCGGTCTCCGCCGTGGCGGCGGTCTGCAAAAGCTCAAGCGCCTCGTCGCGCGACACCTGCCGCGTCAGCCGCGCCTCCGCGAAATACTCCGTGCCGGATGTCGGCTGGCTCTCGGCGGCTTCGGCGCTCGCATTGAGCATCGCCTCATCCTCCGCCGATACCATTTCCGCGTCCGGGCTGCCCCACCTGCTGTTGTACGACCAGTTCAGTGCGACCGCCGCGCCCACAAAAACGAGAACGGCAAGCATAGTGATGTTTCTTTTCCTGTTCTTCATAAGCTGAATACTCCTCCTTTTCATTTCGACCGTTCATTCGCTCATTTTAAGTATCGTGATCTTATCTGAGGCAAACCCTGTATATGCGCCGACGGCGCGGATAATATCAAGCCTGACGCGCGCATCCTCCGCCCCGTCGCACACCACCACAACACCGCACTCCGATGCGATGACCTCTGTCCGCCCCACGCCGTTCGTGCTCGAGAGCACGGTTTTCAGCGACTCGTCAGTGCCGGATGGCGTATCGAGATATGTGCTCTTCCCCGGTATGAGCATCAGCATGACGCCCACGATGAGGACAAGGAGCGGATATTTGAATTTCTCAAGCCTTGCCGCTTTTTCTTTGAGCTCACTCATCACTTTTCCATGTCACTCTCTCCCCCGGTATTCCCAGCCCCGCCGCGACCGCGTCCTCCAGCGCCGTTTTCTGCGCCGTGGCGGCGTTCGCCGCGATGCACACGGAATACGGCAGCCACACCCCCTCCGTGCTCCACTGTACCTCAACATCCGCCTCCTTTATGTCAATGCCCATTTCATTGGCTTTGTCCATAATATATGCCTCATATTCGCGCTCTATTACCGCGCGGTTGAGCCTTTCGTTTATCTCCTCTCCCCGCGCCGTCAGCTCCGCCTCCTGCTGCCTATATTGTGCGGCAAGCAGAGCATAGCTTTCAAAGTCTATGCCTTTGAGCGGCGTGAGGATGGCAGTGAGGAGTATTGCGGCGGTGAGTATGCCCGCCACACGCTTTGCGCCGCACTCCGGCATTATGCTCATCGCTGCGCCGCAGAGAATGGACAGCGCGCATATCTCGCGTATCGCGCCGGACATCATACCGTCACCACCTTTATCGCCGCCGTGAAGGATATAAACAGCATTATCGCGCAGCAGCCCACAAGCCCCAAGAGCATGCCGAGCGCCGTTCCCACGTCGCCCACGAACGCCGACAGGCGCGTATCCTGCACCATGTCGCACGCGGCTGCCGCCGCACGGAAAAGGAGCAGCTTCACCGAGAGCGTCACAAAGGGGCCTGCGCACAGCGCCGCCACCGCGACCAGACTGAGCGCACCGGCGGAGTTTTTTATCATCTGCGCCGCCGACAGCACGGTCGATGCCGCGTCCGAGATTATCCCGCCGACGACGGGCAGTGCCGTGGATATGACCGTGCGCGCCGTGCGTGCAGCAACCGCGTCCACGCCGCTCGTCACAATGCCCGTCAGCCCGATATACCCGCTGAAAAGTATCGTGAACACGGTCATAAACGTCGTTGCGACCCATTTGGAAAAGCGCTGGCACGTTTTTATAAGCGCATTGTCGAATATCCCCCGGCACAGCGACAGCGCAAGGAAGGCATATGTCAGCGGTATGACGACACGCTGCGCCGCGCTCATGAGTATGTCGATCGCCACGCACACCGCCGCATAGCGCGCCGAGGCGGAGACGACCGCCCCGCAGGCAGCCGCCGCAGTGAACACGGCGGGCAGTGCGGCACGGGAATAGTCCGACATTCGCGAGAGCGCGGCGGAGGTCTGACTGACAAGTCCGTCCACCCCGCCGACGAGCAGCGCCGCCGAGGCGCATACGGACGCGATGCCGATATAATCGCGTATCGCCGCGTCCTTTGTCAGCGAGCCCGTGAGCGCGGAGCACATCGCAATCGCTACAAGCGCCGCCGCACTGCGTACATTGCCGCGCAGCTCCTCTGCCGCGTCCTCCGCCATCTGCCGCCACAGCCGTTCCAGCGCTCCGGCAGCATCATACGTGCCGTCGAGCGCTATCGTGCCGCTTATGCCGCGCGCCTCATCCGGCACGGCGCTCTCCGCCTCGCGCACGCCCGTCATGTCCGCCGCGCTTGCGGCAAGCTCCTCGGCGCTGGCACGGCTGACGAAAAACGGCGCTATGCACAGCGCCGTCAGCGCCGTTATCAGTATTCTTTTCAAACCATGCCCCCTATCATTCTCAGCACGCTGACGATAAGCGGCATCGCCACGCTCATCGCGCACACCGTTCCGGCAAGTTCCACCGCCGCCGCACTCGCCCCCTGCGACGAATCGCGGCACAGCTCGGACGTGAGCTTTGTCACCACCGCGATCGCCGCGCACTTGAGCACCGGCGCAATGAGCACATCCGACGTTCCGGCAATGGTCTTGACGGTTTTGATAAAGCTTTTCAGCTCACCGGCAAAGCTCATCGCCGCCAGCGCTATCATGGCGACGGTGCACGCCCCTATCACAAGCGACATCTCCGGGTTTGTCCTCCTTATGAGCAGTCCCGCCGCCGCAGACACCAGCGCGACCGCCGCCGCCCTGAATATAAGCTCCATACCTACAGCGAAAAGAGCGTCTTTATCAGCTCGAACAGCTCGCTTATCTTTCGCACCACGACCATCAGCACCACCACGAGCGCCGTTATCGTCGTCATGAGCGCCTGCTCGTCCCGCCCGGAGCGCTGAAGCAGAATATTCAGCACCGCGACAAGTATGCCGACGGCGGCTATCTTGAAAATCAGGTCAACATCCATCGCAAATCTCCCGTGTCACGCCCGTATCAAATCAGCAAAATAACAAGCATTGCCCCCGCCGCCGCAGACACGCCCAGCGACAGCCGCTTTTGCTGCGGGTACTGCGCCTGTGCGCGCTCCTGCGCCGCGCGCAGGACGGCGGTGCACCTGTCGAGCGCGGAAAGCTGCACGTCCAGCTCACACCGCCCCAGCACGAGCCCGACGGAGGCAAGCTCGCGCAGCTCATCATTTTCCAGCGAGGGCAGCGTTTCCATCACGCTCTCGCTCCACAGCTCCGAAAGCTCACGCCTGCCGAGCTGCGGCAGACGGTACAGCACGGCGGCAAAAAAGCTGCGCGCATCGCCCCGGCTGTGACGCACCATATATTCCGTCAGCGCCGGTATCGCCGTGAGGCGCGCGGAAAGCTCCCCGCGCATAACGCACAGTGCCTCCGCCAGTGCCGCAAGCGCGTCTATCCTCCGCCGCTCGGACGCGACGCGCAGCAGTCCCATTGCGCCGCACGCCGTGAACGCCATCAATGCCCCCAGTGCTCTCATTGCTCCGCCTTTCTGAGCGTATAGCGTCTTGAGTGTCCCGCGCCGCTTATCTCCATGACGTATTGAAATATATGCTCGTCCAGCAGCTCGCGGTAGAGCGCGCGCCGCGAAAGCTCCTCAAGCCTTGCCGCGTGCGCCGTCGCGTACAGCGCAACGCCGCACCCCGCTATCTCGCGCATGGCATCAGCGTCCGCGCGCTCTGTTATCTCGTCCACGGCGATTATATCCGGCGTCATCGCCCGCAGCAGCATCAGCGCCGCGCGGCTCTTTTTCACGCCTGTCATGACATCGCTGTGCGCGCCCAAATCGAAGCCGCGCTCCCCCTCCCCCGCCGCGCTCAGCTCTCCGCGCTCGTCCGCCACGGCGACGCGGGTCATTGTGTCCGCCGTGCGGCGGATAAGCTCGCGCAGGGCGGTGGTCTTGCCGCCTCCCGGCGGCGAGATCAAAAGCACGCTCGCGCCCCTTGCGCGGCGAAGCTCCGCCCACGCCGCCTCCATGTCGCCAGTAAAGAGCGAGGGTATTCTGATATTCACCGAGGAAAAATCGCGAAAGCCGCAAAGCTCCCCGTCCTTTATGACTGCCATGCCGCAGACACCGACGCGCAGTCCCCCGCTGTTTATGTACCCGTTTTTCAGCTCACCTATGACCGTGTGCAGCGAGGCACCCGTCACGCGCTCAAGGAGCGCGGCAATATCCCTGTCGGTCACGGCGCGCTCGTTTATTGCCGTCTCCGCCCCGTCAATCAGCGCCGTCGCCGGTCTCCCGCGCCGCAGGCGCAGCTCCTCCGCCCGTGCCGCCGTCAGCTTGTCCGGGTGTGTACACAGCCCGTCCGGCAGCAGCGCCAGCGCCCTTTTCATATAGTCCATGCACTCATTCCTCTCGTGAATCACTTCGTCTCACTCAAATCTATGCTTCGGTTTTATAATTATTCTTGAAACATTTCATGCATTGTGCTATCATTTAGAAAAAAGTCGGGCATACCGTCTGCGCGGCATAGCCCTACAATGCGAAAGCCCCCATGTGCGGAGGCTTTCAAAACTGATTGCGGCTGTGCCGCGTGGAGGCATACTATGGAAATGAAGGTTTTGTGGTCGGGCGCTATGTTTTTTGCGGGCTGGCTGTGGTTCTTCCTTTTTGTCAGGCAGTTTCTTTTTAACTTCACCGTCGCTTTCCCCCTCATCAGCCGTATGCGAAACACCACAGAGGATCTTATTCACAAGTCCGCAGTCAGATACACCGTGATCTCCGTCATCGCCTGCGCCGTTTTCATTGCCATTGTCCTCTTCATCATTCTGCGCTTCTGCGCGACATATCTTATCATCAGCTTCTTTGTCGGCGGGGTCGTCGGCGCGGTGCTGTACATCAACAAGTTCACGCCAAAGAACCGCCAGATGTTTGACGCTTTCTGCGCCACGTATTATCAGTTTGTCCCCGATGACGGGCTTCGCACCGCAATGTATAACAAAAAGCCCAGCCAGATGAAGGTGCGTCTGCACGAGATGGGGCTCAGGACAGATTTTATCCCCAGCTTCAAGGAAGCGGACGAGAAGAGCGGGAAGTGATCTGAGCTTATAACCTTATAGATAAAGCACTGCGCCCTCCCGCGTGTCGTGGGAGGGCGCAGTGCTTTATGCAAGTATGCTATTTTGCTTTCCACGGTGACAGCCGCCCGCAGTTCACGAGGAACGCGCGGTCGGCGATCTCCGCCATCGGCGTGTCCGAGAGCGAGTCGGAGTAAAAGCACTCGGTATGTGCGTCTGGGTACTGCTCATAAAAGCGGCGCACCTTCTCGCTGTCGTGGCAATTTGCGCCCGTGATGCGTCCTGTCCGTTTGTCCATGCGCGTGCCGATGAGCCGCACGCCGAGGCGCTTTGCCACGGGCTCAAGCAGAAATTCCGGCGAGGCCGAGATTATAATGTCGTCGTCCCGCTTCTGCGCGAGATACCACTCCCCCACCCCGTCAAGCTTTTTCTCCCAAAAGCTCTCCACAGCCGCATCCGCGTCGATATAGCGCAGGAATGAAAAAAACTGCTCCTTCAAGCGCTTCGTGTCTATGCGTCCTGCGGCATAGCCGAGCGCCGCGCCGAGCGCACACGGCAAACGGCGCAGCACGGCAGCAGGGTATTTCACAAGGCAGTATTTATAAAACTCGACCGAGCTGTCCACGATATATATCGTTTTGTCAAAATCGTAAGTATTCATGGAAATTTACACCTTCTTGTGCACCGTGCGGTAGGCATTGGCGAGAATGAGCACGGATGCTGCCATGTCCGCAGCGACCGCCGGAAACGCCGGCACCGCCCCGCACACGGTGAGAATAACCAGCAGCAGCCTGACCACCGCAAACGCGAGGGCGTTCTGCCGCGCCGAATCGTAGGCGTTCTTTGCCGTGCGCACCGCCTCCGGCAAGCGGCGCAAATCGTCCGCCATTATCAGCACATCTGCCGAGTTCAGCGCCGCCGCCGAGCCGAGCGATGCCAGCGAGATGCCCACATCCGCTCTCTCCATCGCCTCGGTGTCACTCGCCCTGTCGCACACGACGGCAAGGGCGGAGTGCTCCGGCTTCGTGGCGAGCAGGTACTCCACTGCCGACACCTTGCTATCCGGGGTCTGCTCCGGCTTGACCATCTCAAAATTCAGTGAGGAAGCCACTGTCCGCGCCACGGAGCGCACATCGTCCGTCAAGAGCACGGTGTTGCGCACGCCCATCACGCGCAGCTCCTCCATCGCGTCGAATGCGCCCTCGCGCACCCTGTCGTTCATCACGAAATAGCCGCAGTAGCTGTCATTACGCGCGACGTGTATCGCCGCGCCGCCGCGGCGCGGTATATCGCAGTGTATGGCGTGCTCCTCCAAAAGGGCGGCATTCCCGACGTAGATATGCATACCGCGCACAACGGTGCTTATCCCGCGTCCGGGGATAATCTCGGTTTTCACAGTCTCGCGCGCGTCGCGCTCAAAGCTGCCGCAGGCGGCGCATATCGCGCGCCCTATCGGGTGATCGGAATACTGCTCGGCACGCGCCGCGATAAGCAGCAGCTCATAATCCGTCACGCCGTGCGGCACGACGTCTGTCACGGCATAGCGCCCCTCGGTCAGCGTGCCGGTCTTGTTGAAAACCATCGTTTTCGTGCGCGCAAGCGCCTCGATAAAGCGCGTACCCTTGACAACGATGCCGCGTCCGGCGGACACGGCGATCCCGCCGAGGAACGACAGCGATGCCGCCGCCGCAAACACCGCCGTGTTCGACAGCGCCAGCAGCACCGCCGCGCGCCCTATCCACGCTTTCCATGCGCCGGTGAATATTGGCGGTATGACCGCCAGCAGCACCGCCAGCGCGGACATGACGGGTGTATATGCACGCATCAGCTTCTCCGCGCGCTTTTCATAGTCGGACTTGTACCGCGCAGCATTCTCAAGCGCGGCGCACACGCGCGAGGCGGTGGAATCGTCAAAAAGCTCCTCCACGCGCACGCGTATCGGCGCGTCGGTGTTGACGCAGCCGGAGTACACGCGCTCGCCGACGGTCACGGTGAAGTTTTCCGCTGCGTCCGTGATGAGCGATGCATCCAGCGCGCTCATGCCCTCGACAACCACGCCGTCAAAGGCGAGCACCTCACCCACGGCAACATCTATGATGTCGCCCACGGCGACGGTCTGCGGCGCGCGGGGCTCGGCAGCGCCGTGCTCATTCTCCGTGTTCACGCTCTCCGGCAGGGTCTTGCGCATGCCTGCATAAAGCCTTGCGTTCACATTCGCCGCCCACGCCTCCATGAGCTTTGCCGCGCGGTAAAGCACCATCACCGCCGCACCCGCGCGATAATCGCCTACGGCAAACACCGCCGCCGATGACACAATGACAGGTATGCTCTCATCGAGAAAATTCCCGTCCGCGATCTCGCCGACGGCGCGCATCAGCACCGTATACAGCGCCGCGAGCAGCACAACGGCATACACCGTAAGCCCAAGCCAGCCCTCAAAGTTCAAAATGCACGCCGCAATAAAAAGCACGAACGCCCCCGCCGTTTCGGCGATGTTGCGCTTCGTCAAGGCAAAATCCGGGTGCTCTCGCTGCCGTGTGCGCAGGTCGGGCAAGGTGCGGCGCGGTCGCTTCTCTGCCGGCTCTTTCAGATGCCGCTGTTCTTTTTCTTTCTTCGGAAGATGCTTACTCATGCGTCTTTTCCCTCTTCTTATCCACAAAAACACGGCAGATGATATGCGTCGCCGCCACGCCGAGCGTAAACCCGGCGGAATCCACCAGCACATCGGTGAACCGCGCCGACCTGCCCGGCACAAAATACTGATGCAGCTCGTCCGAGCAGGCGTACAGGAAGCTGAACCCCCACGCCGCAAGCGGCGCGACCGGCGTTTCCGGCTGTTTTATGAGCAGCTCCCGCGTGAAAAGCATGCTTGATATGCCGAGCATACAGTATTCAAACATATGCGCGTATTTGCGTATGTCGTACTCCGCACCCTTGCCCGTTATCGACGGGAGCAACAGAATGAACGATTTTATGCGCGCCAGCAGTCCGTCGCTCACGCCTTGGCTCTCCTCGCCGTTCTGCGACGAAAAGAAAAATATCATCGCCATGCATATGAGCGTCAGCGCCCCGTATATTATCAGCCTTGTTGTGTGTTGCCTTTTCATTTCCCAGCCCTTTGTCTGTTTGATGTCGCTATGCTATTATACACAGACCGGGGCACAAATTCAAGCACCCCTGCAGCGATGTTGAGTTTCCGACTGTAGGTGTTACAATGATGTGTGACAAATAAGAAAAAAGGATAGCGAATAGGAGA
>CAVGKI010000031.1:0-15660 GCA_963629655.1 Butyricicoccaceae bacterium
CTCTGATTAACTAATTTCTACCGTGCAGGTGTCCAACTTGCACTTGCAATTTGCGTTTCTTTTTCATCGCTTCCGGCTTCTTTTTGTACAGAAAGACACCGTTATCCGGCTTTTCTCTCAGCCCGACAAAAGCTTACGTTATCAAGCTGTTAAGGCTCTATGTAATTTGGACACTTATATATTTCCCCCTCAGTATTAAAGAAATCATCTCCTGTGAAAAGGGCGTTATTCACGGCATTCTTATTTATTGCAGGAATATAATATTTTACGGCAGCTACACTCAGCTGTGGTATTTTCCGGCGCTGATTTTTTCGGTCATCCTCATATCGTTTCTCTTGTCAAAAAAGGTTTCGCTAAAAAAGATTTTGGGCGCGGCGCTGTTCTTCTATGCGCTTGGATTGCTCGCTCAAAGCTGGTACGGAATTATCAGACCGTTAAGCACAGCCGCCCCTAAGCTTTGGGCTTTTTTGGAGCTGTTTATGGACGTAATCGTCACTACCAGCGACGGGCTGTTTGCGGGCTTTCTGTTCGTCGGCATGGGCGCATATATTGCGTTTTGCGGCTTCAATATACCGCAGAAGAAAGCTCTGTTGGGGTTTGCCGTGTCATTTCTTTTGATGTTTGCCGAAGCTGCCGGTGTTAATTATATTGGCTTTGCCAGAGCGCGCGAAATGTACATCCTTTTAGTGCCCTCCGCATACTTTGCCTTTGGGTTTGTCGTGAATTTCCGCATTCCCGGCAACGGCGGCGTTTATAAGACGCTGAGGGTATTGAGCTCCTTGATATTCTACACGCACTATTGGGTTTTACGGATCGTTGAATATTTTATAGGCCTCAAAACCTGTATGCCATTTCTGCTGACGCTTGCTATAAGCATTGGGTTATCTTACGCGATTTACAAGCTTTCCGATTGTCCGCATTTCAAGTGGCTGAAAAAGCTATATAGTTAATTTATGGAGCTGTCAGCGGCACGACCGCCGGCAGCTCCTTTTCCAAACGTGCCGTATTGGGGCTCACGCCTTCTCCCCCGCTGCCCAGAGGGCGACGAAGTGCCGCGCCTCGTCGATGACGCGGCGCTTATCCTTTATCGCTACGCTCAGGCACGGGACGCGCCCCGCCTCCACGCGCAGCCCTCCGGCGTACTCCGGCAGGGCGTAGAGCCGCGTAACACGCTCCATATCAAAATCGCGCAGCGTGAAGCGGAGACTCCCCTGCTTCTGCGCAATGTCCGTTATCCCCGCGCGCCCCGCCTCGCCGCGCAGCAGCGCCACGTGGATGAGGGCGTTCACACCGGGCGGCGTTTCGCCGAAGCGGTCGATAAGCTCATCGGTGAGGTCGTCCGCCTCCGCCTCGGTGCGGATGAGCGCGATGCGGCGGTAGATGTCCATGCGCTGCTCGGCGGAGGAGATATACCGCTCCGGGATATTCGCCGCGACGGCGAGGTCTGCCGAGCATTCCGCCCTCTGCGGCACGTCGATGCCGCGCGCCTCAAGCACCGCCTCGTTGAGCAGCTTCATGTACATATCGTAGCCCACGTCGATCATATGCCCGGACTGCTCCGCACCAAGGAGGTTGCCCGCGCCGCGTATCTCAAGGTCACGCATGGCTATCTTATAGCCCGAGCCGAACTGCGCAAAGTCGCGTATGGCGTTCAGGCGCTTTTCCGCGTCCTCGTTGAGCACCTTGTCGCGGCGGAACGTGAGGTATGCCGACGCGCGGCGGGTCGAGCGCCCGACGCGCCCGCGTATCTGGTGCAGCTGCGCCAAGCCCAGCCTGTCCGCGTCCTCGATGATGAGGGTGTTGACATTGGGAATGTCTATGCCCGTCTCGATGATGGTGGTGCAGACAAGTATCTGCACCTCGCCGGAGGCGGTGCTCTCCATGACGGAGGCGAGCATGGATCTGTCCATCTGCCCGTGCGCCACCGCGACGGTCACGTCCTCGTCCATCATCTCGCGTATGCGCACGGCGGTGCGGTCGATATCCTCTATGCGGTTGTGCAGATAATACACCTGCCCGCCGCGCTGAAGCTCGCGGCGCATCGCGTCGGCGAGAATGCCCCAGTCGTGCTCCATGACAAAGGTCTGCACCGGCAGGCGGTTTTCGGGCGGCTCGTCAATGGTGGACATATCGCGTATGCCGGACATTGCCATGTTGAGCGTGCGCGGTATCGGCGTTGCCGACAGCGTCAGCACGTCCACCCCTTGGCTCATCTGCTTTATATGCTCCTTATGCGTCACGCCGAAGCGCTGCTCCTCGTCCACGACGAGAAGCCCAAGGTCCTTGAATTTCACGTCCTTGGACAAAAGCCGGTGCGTGCCGATGACAAGGTCGCACTTGCCGGAGGCTATATCCGCCAGCACCTTGTTCGACTGCGCGCCGCTCTTGAAGCGGCTGAGCACCGAGATGTTCACCGGGAAGCCGAAGAAGCGCTGCAGCGCCGTCTGATAATGCTGCTGCGCCAGGACGGTGGTGGGGACGAGTATCGCCGCCTGCTTCCCGTCGAGCACGCACTTCATCACCGCGCGCAGCGCGACCTCCGTCTTGCCGAAGCCGACATCGCCGCAGAGAAGTCTGTCCATCGGTACGGACGACTCCATATCCTGCTTTATCTCGTATATGCATCTGAGCTGATCGTCCGTCTCCGTATAGCCGAAGTTCTCCTCAAATTCGCGCTGCCACTCGCTGTCCGGGGCAAAGGCGTGACCGGGCAGGCGCTGGCGCTGGGCGTAGAGCGCGATGAGCTTTTTCGCCATGTCCTTGGCGGCTTTCTTCGCGCGCGTGCGGGTCTTTTGCCAGTCCGTCCCGCCCATTTTCGACAGCTTTACAACCCGCTCCTCGCCCCCGCCGGTGTACTTGCTGACAAGGTCGAGCTGCGTGGCGGGGACATAGAGCGTGTCCGACCCCGCGTAGGAGAGCTTTATATAATCCTTTTCAAAGCCGCCTACCTCCATCTTCACGATGCCGGCAAAGCGCCCGATGCCGTGGTTCTCGTGCACGACATAGTCCCCCACCGACAGGTCGGCGCAGGAGGCTATCCTCTGCCGCCCCGGTGAGAGCTTTTTTGCGCTGCGCGGCTTTCTCTCCCGCCGCTCGCGCACGAGCTGCGCGTCGGTGAGTATGGCAAGGCGCAGACCGGGGTATTCGATGCCGGCGGAGATCGCGCCTATCGTGATGGCGCAGCGCCCCTCGTCCGGCAGTTTTTCTAGCTCTCGGTATATCAGTGCGGGAATGCCGTGGTTGTCGAAAAATTCCTGCAAAACCTTTGCGCGGCGCTCGTCCGCCGCGAGCACAACGACGCGGTAATTTTCCTTCAGATACAGCCGCACGTCGTCCGCCGCCGCCTCCGCGTTGCCCGCGTAGGAGGGAAGCTGCTTTGCCGGGATGCTGGTTATCGTGCGGGGCGGTATTGGGTTGCGGGAGAGGGTGAACGCGTCCGCCATATAGAGCGGATAGTCCTCCAGCCGGCGGCACAGCCCCTCAAATGTGAGATAAAAGCTGTCGGCGTTCGCGGCGATCTGCCCGCGGCGCTGAAGCTCGCGTATATCCTCGCCGAGCTGCTTTATGTAGTCGCGCGCCCTCTCGCCGCAGCGCGTGGGCTGATCGAGGATAACGATGGCGTCCTGCGGAATATAGTCCGCGCCGCAGGCGCTGTCGTATATCACGGGGAGATAGCGGTCGGCATCGCTCATGAGCACGCCGCCGCGCAGTCTGTCGGCATCGGCGCGCAGTGTGGCGGCGAGCGTCGCGGCGTTCTCGCCCGTGCGGCGGTAAGCCTTTTCGGCGAGCGCGTCTATCTCGCGGCAGAGCGCCTGCGCGCCGCCGCGCGCGAGCGTGGGCAGCGTCTCCGCCGCAGGGAGGATGGTGCACTGCTTTATCTGCTCGGTGCGGCGCTGGTCTGCAAGGTCGAAATGACCCATAGAGTCGATATCGTCGCCCCAGAACTCTATGCGCACAGGCTCGCTCTCGCCTGGGGAGAAAAAGTCGAGGATTCCGCCGCGCCGGGCGAACTGCCCCTGTCCCTCCACCTGCTCACAGCGGCTGTACCCGCAGCGGATGAGCGCATCCTCAATGTCCTCTATGGCATAGCTGCCCCCGTCGCTCACGGTGAACGCGGCACGCATGAGCGTCTCGCGGGGCACGGTGCGCTGGATGAGCCCGGAGACGGACGCGGTCACGACGGGGGCGTTTCCCTCGGCAAGGCGGTAGAGCGCGGCGAGGCGGCGCTGCTCCGTCTGGCGGGAGACCGCCTCCGTGGCGTAGAACGTATAGTCGCGCATGATGAGCGTGCCGCATTCCTCGCCGAGCATGCTTTGCAGATCGCGCGCGAAGCTCTCGGCGGCGGTGTCGTCCGGGCAGATGACGAAGATGGGGCGCTGCGTCTCCATGCGCAGTGCGGCGGCAAGGTTTGCCCTGTGCACCGCCGACAGCCCGGAAACGAGCGCAGGAAGCCCGCCGCTCTCCGCAAGACCGGGGAGCGCCGCCGCCTCTTTGTTGTTGAATATTTGCCTGATGAGTGTGTTCATGTTCATATTACAGTATAGCGCAGCCCGGACGCGGATATCACCGAAATCCGGGCTGTGCGATATGTTTTCATTTTTCTTCCGTTTTTATTTCTCTTCCGCTTTCACCGGTTTTATATCTATCATCTTGAACATCGCGCCTGCGGTCAAGAGGCGGGAGTATATGTCTATTATCACGCGGTGGGCGACGGGGGCAAGTGCCGCCGTGCCCTTTATGGGCTTGACCATGAGGTTGGCGCGCGTGCCGCCTATGGTGTACTCGCACGGCACCTCGACATAGCCGAAGCGGGCAAAGAACCTGAAGAGCTTTTTGAGGTGATCTTCCTCCGGGTCGTCAAACTCCGTCAGCTCGGCAAGTATGCCCTGACGATCGGCATAGCGCTTGTTCATCAGGCGCATCGCCTCCACGCCGATGCCGCGCCCCCTGTACCACGGCAGAACGGCAAAGTATTTGAGCAGCACGTAGCCGTACAGGCTCTTCACACATACGAGCGCGTACCCCAGCTCGAGCTGCGTCTCGCTGTCGTACACGACAAGAAGCTCCTGACTGCCGCTCATCATCGCCTTGTGTATGGCAAGCTTCGGCAGCAGCTCCTCGCTGTCGAAATCCATCTCCATCACCGGGTAATAGCGCTCCAGATCCCTGTGACCGCCCTTTCTGATAGTTATCATTGCTTTATCTCCTTGCTTATCCTATATCTCCTGCGCCCGGCACAGGCGGGCGTATTCTCCGTTTTTCGCGAGCAGCTCCTCACGCGTGCCAAGCTCGGCAATATGCTCCCCGTCTATCACGGCGATTTTGTCCGCCGTCGCGACGGTGGAGAGGCGATGGGCGATTATCACGGTCGTCCTACCCTCGGCAAGACGGTCGAGAGATGCCTGTATGCGCTGCTCCGTCACCGTGTCGAGCGCGGAGGTCGCCTCGTCCAGCACCAGTATCCTCGGGTTTTTCAAAAACACGCGCGCAATGGATATGCGCTGCTTCTGCCCGCCGGAGAGCATCACGCCGCGCTCCCCGATATACGTGTCATACCCGTCGGGCATATCCATTATCTCCTTATGTATCTCCGCGCGCACCGCAGCCTCCACGACCTCCTCATCGGTGGCATCGGGTCTGCCGTAGCGGATATTATCGCGCACCGTGCCGGCGAACATGAAAACCTCCTGCTCGATGAGTCCGATGCTGCGCCGCAGGCTCTCCTGCGTCAGAGATCGCACATCCTGCCCGTCGATGAGCACCGCGCCCGCCGTGACATCGTAAAACCGCGGCAGAAGCCGGCAGAGCGTCGACTTTCCCCCGCCGGAGGGACCCACGACCGCAAGACACTCCCCCGGCGCGATGTGCAGATTTATATCCGACAGCACCGGCACGCCGTTGGCGTACGCAAAGCTGACGTTTTTATACTCTATCTCGCCGCGCACGTCCGTCAGCTCCCTCGCGTCCGGCGCGTCCGTTATCGCTGGCTTCGTGCGCATCAGCTCAAGAAAGCGCGAAAAGCCCGCCGTGCCCTGCATATATATCTCCGCAAACTGCGTGAGCTTTTTTATCGGCGTGACGAAGGTGGACACGTAGAGAGAGAATGTCACAAGCTCCACATAATCCATCGTGCCGCGTATGATGAACAGCCCGCCCACGGCAATGACCGCGACCTGCATAATGCTGGTCGTGAACTCCATCCCGCTGTTGAACAGTCCCATCGCGCGGTAATATTCGACCTTTGCCCCGCGAAAAAGCTCGTTCGCGCGCTCGAACTTTTCATGCTCCTGCCGCTCGTTGGCAAACGCCTTCGCCGTGCGTATGCCGGAAATGCTGCTCTCGATGGCGGCGTATATCTGCGCGGTCTTGCGCTTGACCTCGACATTCGCCTCCTTCATCTTCATGCGCTGGGACAGCGTGAACCACAGGCACACCGGCAGCAGCAGCGCCAGCACCAGTGCGAGCCGCCAATCAAGCGCAAACATGACGGCGAGCGCGCCGACAATGGTGAGCGTGCAGATGAGTATGTTCTCAGGTCCGTGGTGGGCAAGCTCCGTCACCTCAAAGAGGTCGGAGGTTATGCGGCTGATGAGCGCGCCGGTGCGGTTTGTGTCATAATAGCTGCATGACAGCTCCTGCATATGCGTGAACACGTCCCGCCGCATATCAGACTCCACCAGCACGCCCATGTTATGCCCCACAACGGTGATGACATAGTACAGCGCCGCTTTCAGCACGTACGCCGCCACCATTATCGCCATCACGGCAAAAAACACCGTATAGAGCCTACCCGGCAGAAGCGTATACATCGCGCTGCGCGACACATAGGGAAACGCAAGGTCTATGAGCGCGACGAGCACGGCACAGCCCATGTCGACGGCAAACAGCCTCCTCTGCCCGGCGATATACCGCATGAATATTTCAAACGGGCTTTTTGAGTAATCCATTTCTTTCATTGCTGCCTGTGCTTTTCCCGCTCCGCCACGGCGAGCGCGTCGCAGCGGTTGTTATACTCGTTCTCGGCGTGACCCTTGACCCAGTGACAGTGCAGCTCATGGAGCGAGGCAAGGTCGAGCAGACGCTCCCACAAATCGGCGTTCAGCGCGGGCTTTTTATCGGATTTTATCCAGCCCTTCCTCCGCCACGACACCGCCCAGCCCTTGCTTAGCGCGTCTATGACATATTTTGAATCCGAGTACAGCTCGACGCAGCACGGCTCTTTCAGGCATTCGAGCGCCGAGATGACGGCGATAAGCTCCATGCGGTTGTTTGTGGTCTGCCCTTCTCCGCCGGATATTTCGCGCTCCCTGCCGTTATAGCGCAGCACCGCGCCCCAGCCGCCGGGACCTGGATTCCCGCTGCACGCCCCGTCGGTGTATATCTCTATTTGTTTCATTCCCCGTCCTCAGGCGCGCTGTTCTCGGTCACGCCCTCGTCGGGCAGGTCAACCTCCGTCTCCTCGTCGGGGTTTTTCTCCGTCGTCTCTATGGATATGACGCGGCTGCCCTCGGCAAGGCGCATTATGCGCACGCCCTGCGTCGCGCGTCCGAGCAGGCTTATCCTGTCAACGGGTATTCTTATAATGGTCGCGTCGTCCGTAATGACAAGCACGTCCTCCTCCCCCGTGACTATTTTCACTGCCGCGATGCGCCCGGTCTTGTCCGTGACGTTGTAGTTTTTCAGCCCTATGCACCCGCGCCCTTTAACGCCGTACTGGTCGCACGGGGTGCGCTTGCCGTAGCCGCGCTCGGTGACGGTCAAGAGCGCGCTGCCGGCGGCGGTGCTGCCCGCGCCGACAACATAGTCGCCCTCGCGCAGCTTTATCCCGCGCACGCCGACGGCGGTGCGCCCCATGGCGCGCACGTCGCCCTCGTTGAAGCAGGTTGCCATGCCGTTTGCTGTGGCAATGAGTATATCCTCGTCGCCGGTGGTGGAGATGACGGTGATAAGCTCGTCCCCCTCGTCGAGCGTGAGCGCGCGCAGACCGTTGGCGCGGATGTTCTTGAGCGCCGACTGCTGCATGCGCTTGACCGTGCCGTTGCGCGTGACGAAGAAGAGATAGTTCTCCTCCTCAAGCGCGCGCCCGCGTATCATTGCGCTGACCTTTTCGTCCTCGGCGTTCTCTATCTGGATTATATTCACTATATTTGTGCCGCGCGCGGTGCGCCCCGCCTCGGGGATATTATAGCCCTTCTTAATGAATACTCTGCCCTTGCTGGTGAAGAAGAGAATGTTATCGTGCGTGGAGGCGGTAAACACGGTGTTGACAAAGTCCTCGTCCTTGGTGGACATGGCGCGTATGCCCTTGCCGCCGCGCCCCTGACTGCGATACTCGCTGACCGGCAGGCGCTTGATGTACCCGCCGTTTGTCAGGGTTATCACGCACTCCTCCTCGTCGATGAGATCTTCAATGTCTATCTCGTCGGCAACGTCCTGTATCTCGGTCAGACGCTCATCGCCGTATTTATCGCGCAGCGCAATAAGCTCATCCTTCAAAACCTGCTTTATCTTCTCCGGGTCTGCAATCAGCTCTTTATAATACGCTATCTTGCCCTCAAGCTCCTTATACTCGTTTTCAAGCTTCTCGCGGTTTAGCCCCTGCAGGGAGATAAGGCGCATATCACATATCGCCTGCGCCTGAACATCTGAGAGCCCGAAGCGCTCCATCAGGCGCTGCTTTGCGTTATCATAGCTGGAGCGGATTATCCTGATAACCTCGTCGATATTGTCCTGCGCAATGAACAGCCCCTCCAGCAGATGCGCCCGCTCCTCCGCCTTTTTGAGGTCAAATTTCGTGCGCCGGACGATAAGCTCCTCCTGGAAGGCGAGATATTCGTCGAGTATGTGGCGGAGAGAGAGTATCTTCGGCTGGGTCTGGTTGTTGACGAGGGCGAGCATGTTGATGGAAAAGCTCGTTTGCAGCGCCGTCTGCGCGAACAGGCGGTTTAAGACCACCTGCGGGTTTGCGTCGCGCTTTAGCTCGATAACTATGCGCATGCCGTTGCGGTCGCTCTCGTTTCTCAGGTCGGAAATGCCCTCAAGGCGCTTCTCGTGCACCTGATCGGCTATATTCTTTATAAGCTGGCGGCGGTTGACCTGATAGGGCAGCTCCGTCACTATTATCCTTGTGCGCCCGTCCTTGCCGTACTCCTCAAACTCCGTGCGCGCGCGCACGACGACGCGCCCGCGCCCGGTGGCGTAAGCCTGGCGTATGCCGCTGCGCCCCATGATGATGCCGCGCGTGGGAAAGTCCGGTCCTTTTATATACTGCATTAGGTCGTTGAGCCCCGCGTCGGGGTTATCCAGCACGCACACGCAGGCGTTTATAACCTCCGTGAGGTTGTGCGGCGGGATATTCGTCGCCATGCCGACGGCAATGCCGGATGAGCCGTTGACCAGCAGGTTCGGGAAGCGCGAGGGGAGCACGCGCGGCTCCTTTCGCGTCTCGTCGAAGTTCGGATCCCAATCCACCGTGTCCTTGTCGATGTCGCGCAGCATCTCGTTTGATATTTTCGACAGCCGCGCCTCCGTATAACGGTAGGCGGCGGGAGGGTCGCCGTCGACCGAGCCGAAGTTGCCGTGCCCGTCGACGAGCATATAGCGCATGGAAAAGCTCTGCGCGAGGCGCACCATCGCGTCGTACACGGATGCATCGCCGTGCGGGTGGTAACGCCCCAGCACGTCGCCCACGCAGGTGGCGGATTTCTTAAAGGGCTTATCCGAGGTAAGGTTGTCCTCATACAGTGCATAGAGTATGCGCCGGTGCACGGGCTTGAGCCCGTCGCGCACATCGGGCAGCGCGCGCCCGACAATGACGCTCATTGCGTAGTCGATATAGCTCGTCTGCATTTCGTTGACAAGCTCCGACTCCGTTATCACCTGATTCGGGAACGCTATATCTTCCGGTTTATAGTCTCTTTTATGTGCCATTTTTTCCTCTATCCTCCATTGCCCCGTTATATGTCAAGGTTCACGACGTACTTGGCGTTCTGCTCTATCCACTCGCGCCGAGGCTCGACCTCCTCACCCATGAGCACGGTGAACACCTGGTCGGCTTGTATAGCGTCGTTGAGCGTTATGCGCCGCAGCGTGCGCGTCTCGGGGTCCATCGTCGTCTCCCACAGCTCGTGCGGATCCATCTCGCCCAAGCCCTTGAAGCGGGAGATGTCGATTTTTGCGGCGGGGTTGTCCGCGCGCATCTCGCCGCTGAGGCGGTCGCGCTCCTCGTCGGAGTACGCCACCTTTTGCGTCTTGCCGCGCGTGAGCTTATAGAGCGGCGGCACGGCGGAGTAAACGTACCCGTTTTCTATCAGCGGGCGCATATAGCGGAAGAAGAACGTCAAAAGCAGCGTTCTTATATGGCTGCCGTCAACATCGGCATCTGCCATTATGATTATCTTGTGATAGCGGAGCTTTTCAATATTGAACTCCTCCCCTATTCCCGCGCCCAGCGCGAGCACGAGGGGATAGAGCTTGTCGTTGCCGTAAATCTTATCCGCTCGCGCTTTTTCGACATTGAGCATCTTGCCCCACATGGCAAGTATCGCCTGAAAGCGGCTGTCGCGCCCCTGTATGGCAGAGCCCGCGGCAGAGTCGCCCTCGACGATGTATATCTCGCACAGCGACGGGTCGCGCTCGTTGCAGTCCTGAAGCTTGTCGGGCATCTGCCCGCTCTCAAGCCCCGTCTTGCGCCGGACGGATTCCTTTGCCTTTCTCGCCGCCTCGCGCGCTCGGTTTGCCATCATCGCCTTTTCGAGAATGACCTTTGCCGTGGCGGGGTGCTCCTCAAAATACACGGTGAGCTGGTCGTTGACGATGCCGTCAACGAGCGTTCTTATATATGCGTTGCCGAGCTTCTGCTTCGTCTGCCCCTCGAACTGCGCCTCCGGGAGCTTGACGGATATGACGGCGGATATGCCCTCGCGCACATCCTCGCCGGAGACCTTATCGTCCCCCTTTATTATGTTCGCCTTTACACCGTATGCGTTTATCACGCGGGTGAGCGCGGTCTTGAAGCCCGTCTCGTGCATGCCGCCCTCAGGGGTGTGTATGTCATTGGCAAAGGAGACGAGCGTCTCGCTGTACCCGTCGTTATATTGCAGCGCTATCTCCGCCACAGCATCGCCCTTCTCGCCGGAGAGGTATATGACCTCCTCGTGTATGGGGCTCTTATGATTGTTGAGGTAGGTGACAAATTCGCGTATGCCGCCCTCGTAGCAGAGTTCTTCCCCCTGCTCCTTCCCCTCGCGCTCGTCGCGCAGGGTGATGGTCAGCCCGCCGTTGAGAAACGCCTGCTCGCGCATGCGCGTGTGCAGTATCTCATAATCGTACACCGTATCGTCGAACATCTCCGGGTCGGGCTTGAAGCGGACGGTCGTGCCGCGCTTATCGGTCGCGCCGAGCTTGGTGATATGCTCGGTTATATCGCCGCGTGAGAACTTCATGCCGTAGCGCTGCCCGTCCTTGCACACCTCGACCTCAAGCCACTCCGACAGCGCGTTGACCACCGACGCACCCACGCCGTGCAGACCGCCGGACACCTTATAGCCCCCGCCGCCGAACTTGCCGCCGGCGTGCAGCACCGTGAACACGACCTCCAGCGCGCTCTTGCCCGTCTGCTCCTGAATGTCCACGGGTATGCCGCGCCCGTTATCCTCCACGCGGATAATGTCGCCCTGCTCTATCGTCACGTTTATGTGCGTGCAGAAGCCCGCGAGCGCCTCATCTATGGAGTTGTCCACAATTTCATACACAAGGTGGTGAAGCCCGGACGAGGAGGTCGAGCCGATGTACATTCCCGGGCGCTTTCTCACCGCCTCAAGCCCCTCAAGCACCTGTATCTGCGATGCGTCATATTCCTGTGCGCTGTTCTTGTTCACGTCTGCAATTTCTGCCATAATCTATTCTCCAAATCAAATAATTTTCCCGAGCAGAAACCCCTCAGTCAGCGTCAATGCCGCTGACAGCTCCCCTTTCAGGGGCGCCAAGGACAAAGCGTGCGTTAACCAAATAGAAGATTTAGACGCTTGCTTACCTTTTAGGGGCGCCAAGGGTATTAGTGCGCTTACTCACCTTTCAGGGACATCAAATAGTACGTCTATAAAAAGATTAGGAATTTTCTGCCTCCCATGAAAGGGGAGGTGGCGCGGCGCTTTGCGCCGTGACGGAGGGGTTTCACAGCTTTCCGCTCTCGGCGCGCTTTAGCAGCGTTGCCGGGGCAAGCTGACTGAGATACACCCTCCGCTGCCCGTTCTCCTCCGTGACGACGAAGGATTTCGGTATATCCTCCGCCGCGTTCACGACCTGCCCTGCCTTTTCTGCCGAGCCGAGAAACGCGCGCGTCAAATGTGACTGTGAGGTGATGTCCAAATCAAACACGCCTATTATCCCGCCGGTGTTGATAACGTTTCCCTTACCGAGATGTATATAATTCATAACTGACCACTATCCACTGATCACTAATCACTTTACCCTGCCGTTCTCTACAAACAGCACCTTTCCGCCCGTGCGGCGGGATATGCCCTCGTCCTCGCAGCAGGTAATGAGCGTCTGTCCGCCGCCGATGCTGTTGAGCACAAACTCCTGCCGCTTTGCGTCAAGCTCCGACAAGACATCGTCCAGCAGCAATATCGGGTACTCCCCCGTTTCCGCGAGAAATATCTCCCGCTCGGCAAGCTTGAGCGACAGCGCCGCCGTCCTCGTCTGCCCCTGTGAGGCAAAAGAGCGTGCGGCATTGCCGTTTATATATATGTCAAGGTCGTCCTTGTGCGCGCCGGTCAGGCACTGCCCCGCGTCCAGCTCCGCCTGACGGTGGCGCTCCTGATGGTCGCAGAGCTCATAGTATATCTGCCGTGCCGGTGCTGTGGGGTCTGTGACGGTGCTGACGGTCTTATAGCGCACCTCCAGCCGCTCCCCCTCGCCGGAAAAATCGCTGTGTATGGGTGCTGCCGCGCTGTCGAGCCGCGCGGCGAACGCGGCGCGGTAGCGGATAAGCTGCGCCGAGGCGCGGCACATACCGTCGGAAAATTCGTCAAGCGTGTCCAGCAGCGACGGCTTGTCCCGCCAGTCCTTTAATATGCGCGTTTTATGCTCATAGAGCTTGTTGAACTGTGCGAGGTATTCCGCATATCTTGGGCGTATCTGGCTTATGGCGTTGTCAAGCAGGCGGCGGCGCACTGCCGCGCCCTCCTTTATAAGGTCAAGGTCGTCCGGGCAGAAGAGCACGGTGTTCACCGTCTCGCAAAGCTCCGACGCGGTTTTTTTCACGCCGTTCACGCTTATTTTTTTCGCCGTGCCGGGGTGCAGCACAATGCTCACCGTCTGCTCGCGCTCGTGGCTCTCCACCTCGGCGAGTATCTCCGCCGAGGAAAAGCCGAAGCCAACAAGCTCTCTGTCAAACCTCGTGCGAAAGCTCCGCCCCGTTGAGAGCATATATACGCTCTCCAAGAGATTCGTCTTGCCCTGTGCGTTTGCCCCGCTTATTACGTTTGTCCCCGGCGCAAGCTCCGCCGTTTCCCACTCATAGTTGCGAAAGCCATTGAGCGCGATTTTTTCTACTCTCATCCGCGCGCTATCTCAAGCTCGTTTCCCGCAAAGCTGACTTTATCGCCTTGGTGCAGCTTTTTGCCGCGCTGTGTGCACACCTCGCCGTTGACGGTCACCATGCCCTCGGAAATAACATACTTTGCCTCCCCGCCCGTGCCGACGAGCGCGGCAAGCTTCAAAAGCGAATCAAGCTTGATATATTCGGTCACTATGTTTATTTTCTCCATTTGTGCTCTTTTCCAATCATTCACCGGCGCGCAGACGCACGGGAAGTATCATATACGTAAAGTTCTCCGAATTATCGTCGGCTGTGATGATGCATGGGGCGGACGAGGTGTTGAGATTGAGGTTGACCTTGTCCACGCCCGCCGCCTTGAGCGCGTCGGTGAGGTATCTGTCGTTGAAGCCTATCTCCAGCCCCTGCCCGTCGCCCTCGCAGATGCACACATCCTCTGCCTTGCCTATCGGCGTGAGACAGAGAAGATTTATAGCGCTGTCAGTGCAGGTCATGCGCACGGGGCTGCTGTTCTTCTGGTCGGTGATGAGCGAGACGCGGTCTATCGCGCGTATAAGCTCCGCCCGGTCAACACCGAGCGTGATGCGAAATTCCGTCGGCAGAGACTTTCTGTAATTGAGAAATTCACCCTCCAGCCGGCGCGAGACGACGACCGTGCTGCCGATGATAAAGGATATATGCTTGCTGCCCACGGCGATCTCAAGGTCGTTGTCCTCCTCGTCGCTGCATATGCGCTCTATATCCGTCAGCGTTGAGCCGGGAACGACGAAATTGCACTCCTCAAGCCTGCCGCCCTCTATCTTTTCCACACGCCTTGCAAGGCGGTAGCCGTCCACCGCCACAAGTGTGAGCGTGTCGCTGCCGACCTCAAAAAGCTCACCCGTATATATGGGGCGTATGTCGCTGTCGGACACGGCGAAAATGGTCTGATTTATCATACTTTTGAGTATCCTCTGGGGAATGGTTATGTTATTCTCTCCCTCGACTGTGGGAAGCTCCGGGTAATCGTCCGGGCTTATGCCGATGAAGTTAAACTCGCTCTTCCCGCATTTGACATTGACGGAGTTGTTCGCGTCGGCGGACACCGTCACTATCCCGTCCGGCATACGGCGTATCATCTCGCCGAACAGCCGCGCGCCGACGACGATCTCCCCCGGGTCGCTCACGTCGGCATCTATATTTGTATATATGCCTTTTTTGAGATCGTACCCTGTGATGCGCACCTGTGCCCTCGCGCTTATCAGCAGACCCTCAAGCGCAGGGATTGGGCTTTTCGCCGATGCCGCTCTCGATGCCACGGTGACGGCGTTTTGCAGAATATATTTTTCACAGGTGAATTTCATTTTTTATCTCCTCCGTTTTTTCTGTAAGTATATAAAGGATAATATTTTTAGTATAATTAGTATTAGGCGAAATTATTGTGGAAAAGCCCTCAAAGCCGTTGATAGCACTGCATTTTCACTGTTATAAAAATTGTTGGTTATTTTCGCGTTTTCCACAGGGTCTGCCGTGCATCGGGTTTTCAACAGCAGATTTTTCATTCTCCACAGATAAATGTTGATAAATTAAGTAATGTTTATACTATTGTCCGATAAGAAGCTTTGATAGATTTTCGAGTAAAAATTGTGTCAGGCAAGGCGGTGTCCGCAGGGCATAATGGACATATATGGTCAAGGGCACCAACGCAGCATGGCGCAATTTTTGCCGGAAAGATTCAAAGTTTTCTGTCGGATAATAGTATATTATACACCTGTGTTTATGTTAGAGGTAATGTCCCTTATCGTCGCAGCCATTGCCGGGTCGGTTTTCAAAAGCTCTTCTATCTTTCTTATGGAGCTGAGCACCGTGGCATGGTTTCTGTCCTCATACTCCGTGCCTATGTCCTTGAGCGACAGGTTTGTGAGCGAGCGCATAAGGTACATGGACACCTGACGCGCGATTGCGGTGTTCTTTGAACGGTTCTGCCCTCGCAGATCCTCCTCCTTTAAGGAGTAATAGCGCGCAGTCTCGCAGATAATATGCTCCGGCGAGGGGACATATTCACCGCGCCGCATGACGTCTTTTATCGCGCGCTCGACGGAGTCCCTGTCTATCGTGTA
>CAVGKI010000032.1:0-15417 GCA_963629655.1 Butyricicoccaceae bacterium
GGCAGCGTGGAGGCATCGATCATGATACCCGTTGCGCCATAGCGCAGCGCGCGCAGAACCTCCGGCACGCCCGCGCCATGGTCAAGATGAAACGCGGCGGGGGTCTTGAGCGTCTCTATTGCCTGCATGATGACGGGTGCGACAAAGCTAGCGAGGGGAGAATCGAACAGGCGGCTGTACATCTGGAATATGACGGGCGCGCCGGTCTCCTCCGCCGCCTGCATGACACCCATGACGGTTTCAAGATTGTAAACGTTGAACGCGGGAACGGCAAAGCCGCCCTTTTCGCCGAGCTCAAGTATCTCGTTAAGATCGTATCTCATGTTCTCTCCTTTACTCTACCGTGTCGAAGCTGAGCGCCGGCACGTACTTGCAAAATTCCTTTATCTCCTTTGTGAAGCTGCCCTCCACCTCGGACATATGGTGGATATACGGTCCCTCGATGAGCTTGCGCTCCCATTTGTCCAGATCGTCAAACTGCCCCCAGAGGTATGTGCCAAAGGTATACGGTCCGTCGGTGCTGTCGCACTCGCCTGCAAGGACGGAATACTTCCCGTGATCCTCGTCTATGCGCGCAACGGTGTAATGCCCCTGCTCGACCTGGAACCACTCGCGCATATTCACGCACTTGCACACCTCGCCCTTGCGGTGCAGCGAGTATGCAAACGGGCCGCAGTGCCACAGCAGCTCCGCATTTTTGTTCTCTGGGTGGCGCGCGGTGAACTCGCCGAGGAAAGGCTTGCGCTCGCCGAGAGCGAGTGAGGAGAGCAGCACCTGCGTGATAGTGGCGTGCATATCGCTCTCGCAGCCGATGATATAGCCCATATCGGCAAGAATGCCGTAGGCGGTGCAGGGCATTGCGCCCACCATGAGCTGCATCGCCGTCCAGCACTCGGCGGAGATGGCGGACACGTTATACTCGGCAAAAAGCTCCTCATAGAGCAGCACAAAGGCATAAACCTTGTCAAGCACCTGCTCGCTCAGCTCGTCTATCTCATACATTGCGCGCAGCTTCTTCACGCCCTCGGCAAGCTCATCCCCGCGCTCGGCAAGGATGCGGTTATACTTATCCTGCGCAACGGCAAGGTTGATGGGAATAACGTGTATGTCAAACTGCTCCATCAAATCGCTCTCGTTGAATATCACGGAGCAGAACGGCTTGGGGCGCATACCGACCTGCGCCACGCGAAGCTGGGTGAAATTTTTGACCGCGCAGGCAACGCGCACGAAGCTGTCAAACCCGCGGGCGAAGCGCTCATCCTCAATGAAGCAGTTTTCTATGTAGGTAAAGGGAATGTTCATGCGCTGGAGCATACGGCTCATGCCGAAAAGCCCGCACTGGCTGTCGGTGTAGCGCGTGCCGTCGGGCAGGAAAGAATCGTCCTGCGGTCCCCAGAGCAGCACGGGCTTGCCGAGCGCCTTTGCCACCGCGCCCGCGACCTCCTCGTTGCCGAAGTTGCCGTTGATGAGAAACACCGCATCCACCTTTTCGCGGCGGAAGCGCTCCACAACGGCATCCACGTCGCGGTCACTGTAAAGGACGTTGACATCGTTTATCCCCTCAAGGTCAACGAAAGAAACGTGCTCCCCCGCGAAGTGCGCCTCAATATAGCTCACCGCTGCGGCGCAGCGCTCCTCTGCCTTCTCCCAGTTGAAGATACCCGGTCGCGGCGTGACATCCCGACGAATGGGAACCAAACCTATCTTGACATTATAGCTGAGCATAACGTACCTCCATAAAAGCTGTTTCTGCAAAGCTCCGCGTATCCGGCGCTCTCCCGCATATACGGACGCAGACAGTTACTCTGATGATATTTTATCATTTTATCCGCAAATAAACATTTATCTGACTTACGATAAAGCCCGAAATGCGCGAAAAATATATATAATAAAAAACCGACTAAAAGAGCTGCCAGCTCTTTTGGTCGGCTTTCTGCACTACACGTCAAAATTCCACTCGTCGGAGTCGAACGGGAGGCTCGGCTCGCTGTATGTGAGGGGTATGACTATTTTTACAACGACACCGCCCTCCGGGCGGTTGTGGATGGTAAAGCTTGCGTCTCCGCCGTAGATGAGCTCCAGACGCTGGCGGACATTGCCGAGCCCGATGCCGCCGTGGTGCGGGTCGGATAACTGCTCGCCGCGTTCAAGCTTATCCTCCTGCTCGGGAGTCAGCCCGTAGCCGGTGTCCTTGACGGTGAGATTGAGATGCTCGTCCTTTATATAGGCATGGACGATGATGGCGGAGTCCTCGGTCTGGCTGCGCATACCGTGCTTGAGCGCGTTTTCGACGACGGGCTGCACTATCATGGTGGGTATCATGGCGTTGCGCGCCGCCTCGCGCGCCGAGAACGTCACCTTCAGCTTGTCGCCGTGGATGAAGCGGTATATCTCGGTATAGTCCTGAAGCGCGTCGAATTCCTGCTGGGTCGTGATGAACTGGCGCGTGGTGTTGACGGTGATATTGCGAAAATAACGGCTTATGCGCTGGATTATTTCCACCATCTCGCTCTCGCCCTTTATCTTCGCCATTGCGTTGACCAGCTCAAAGGCATTGTAGATAAAGTGCGGGCGTATCTGCGTTTCGAGTGAGCGGTACTTGTATTCAAGTATCTGCATCTCCGCGCTCTTTTTCTGCTGCTCCTTCTCCGCAACCTCTGCCAGCAGCTCCTTCATGCGGCAGGTCATGCGGTTGAAGGTCATGGCGATCTGGCTGATATTGTCGTTGTCCGTTATGTCTATGGTGGAATCGAGGTTGCCCTCGGACACCTGATCCATCGAGTATCTTATCCGCCGCAGCTTCCCCGAAAGGTTCTGCACCGTGAGCAGCACGAGCGCGATGCCCACCGCAAGCCCGAAAACGCCGTCTGTCAGACCCACGCGGATAATATCGCGGCACATCCGGCGGTATACTTCCTTTGACGAGAAGCCCACTGCCGTCCAGCCGCCGCGCGTGCAACGCGACACGAAGTATTCATTCTCCCATTCGCTGTCCGCTATATCTCCGCCCTCGGCGCAAAAGCGCGCGGTTATCGTCTCGACCTGCTCCGCGTCGCCGGACATACCGGCAAAGCTGAGATAGCTGCCGTTTTCGTCGAAGAAAGCAAAGCCGGTGTTGTCATAAGTCTCGCTGACGGAGAAAACGCTGCCCTTGAGATGAAAGACCGCTCTGCCCACCCACTTGAGCGGGGAGGTGCTGTACACATTCGTCAGTATATACATGTCGCCCGCCTCGGCGCGCACCCAGAGGCTGCCCGAATAGCGGTCAAGCTCGGCTTCGTCGAGAAGCTCTACGGAATAGTCGTACATCTCACGGTAATCGGCATAGCTTGTCGACACGCGCTTTTGCGTGTAAAAATGCTGTCCGTCGAACGTTTCCAAGGCGACAAAGTCATACTCCGTGCTTTCCGACACCGTCTGCGCCAGCGCATATTGCAGCGCTGCCGTGCCCTTTTCGGGATGGTTTATCTGCTCATCCATGAGCGCCGGTATCTCAAAGGCGCGCAGGCGGGAGTATATGGAGCTGCTGAGCGAGGATTGACTGTCGGCAAAGTTCAGGGCGACCTGCTCGGTTATCATGTTCAGGCTCTCGCGCCGCTCGTGCTCTATCATCGCCAGCGAGGTCTTTATCTGCTCATATGTGATCAGGCTTATGCTGAAAATGAGCGACGCGATGAACACCGCCGCCAGCTTTGCGGAGAAATTCGCGTCGCGAATGCGGGTCAATATCTTTCCAAACATCTGCAGCCCTCACGTGCTCCTGTTGCTCAGACGGTATTCCGACGGGCTGACATGCTCTATCTTCTTGAATATATTGTAAAAGCTGATGTAATTTTCATAGCCTATAGCATAGGCTATGTCCTCCACGCGCATGCGCGTGTCGTTGAGAAGCTGCTTTGCCATGTCCATTTTCGCCTCTATCACGTACTGACGGTAGGTTTTCCCCGTCTCCTTGCGGATGAGGGCGGAGAGATAGTTGGGGCTGACGTAAAAGCGCTCCGCCACGTCCTCCAGCACAAGCCCGTCCGTCACGTGCGCCTTGACATAGTCAAGCACATTGTAGACAAGGCTCGCCGTGGCGGGGATATTTATGCTGCGTATCTCCTCAAAGAAGCTGTCGAGCCAGCGGCGCGCGCCCTCCTCCGTGTTGAATTTCGTGAGATTGCACACGGTGATGTCCAGCGAGTTTGTCCACGCGGAGGAGCTCATCTTCTCCTGCATGACTTTCGTGCAGAAGAACATCAGCATGACCTTGATAAGGCGCAGTCTGCCGCCGCTCTTTTCCATCACAAGCGTCCATACCTGCTCGGCATCAATGCTGTCCACCTTCTGCGCCAATCGGCTGCAAAGCTGCTCGGTGTCCTTGAGCCATGTGTGCTTCTGGGCGTTATCCTGCGAGGTGCAGTAAAAGTCCAGCTCGGTGTTGAGCTCATAGATGTGATGATACAGCAGCGTTTGCAGCGCCTCCTCATACGCCATGCGAAACTCCGCCGGCTCCGTGTGCGGGTTGCTGACCGCCATATTCACGCTCAGCAGATTCTGCGACAGCTTCGTGGCGATGCTGCGGCTTATCGCCTGCCAGGGGAGCTCATCCCCGTGTATGCCGCAGTACATCACGACATCGCCGTTCACAAGCGCAGTGACTATGTCGAGATTTTCCGGGAAACTGATGAAATCGAGCCTTTGCAGCGCGGGACCCGAAAAGCCGCCCTGCGTCTCAGCAACGAGGATGAAATAGCTGTCGGGCGCGCGGTCGGAGAACGAGCGGATAAGGCTGCCGTCGGTCACGCCGAAATTCTGCGTAAGCGCGGCGAGCAGACGGGCGCGCTGATACACCGCGCGCAGCTTGTCGTTGCGTGCCTCCTTGTCGCGGTCGCGCAGGAGGCTCTCCTTCGCGCGCAGCAGGGAGCGGCAGAGCTCGTCATTATCAATGGGCTTGAGAATGAAGTCGAACGCGGCAAGCTTTATCGCGCGCGAGGCGTACTCTATCTTCTCATACGCGGTGATGAATATCACGCGCGAGGCGGACAGCTCGTCCGCCATGCGCTCCACCATCGTCAGCCCGTCCATCTCCGGCATCTGTATGTCAGAGAGAATAATGTCCGGGTGCTGCGCGGCGATGCGCGCCATGCCCTCCTTGCCGTCGGAGGCGCTGCCCAGCAGAGTCAAGCCCAGCTCGTCCCACGGGACGGTCTTTTTCAGCGCCTCTACCGCGAGGCGATTATCGTCAATTATAAGCACGGTGAAATCCATACGCTCACATCCACCTTTACGGAGAATAACTTGGGAAAATTATACCTCAAAATGCGCGTTCTGTCAAAAGCGTTGCTGCAATATAAAAAACCGCGCCCGTGTGAGGGGCGCAGTTTTCGCCTTGGTGATTCTTTGCGTCTCGTCAACCCTTGACCGCGCCTGCCATAACGCCGCTGACGACGTATTTTTGCAGACAGAAGTACAGTATCAGTATCGGCAGCATTGCCATGATAAAAAACGCAAACGCGAGGTTGAGCTCGGCTGTGTTTTCGTTGAAGTAGACGATCTGCGCAAGCGGCAGGGTGCGGCTCGTCTTTTCGCGGAGGAGGACGATGGCGGTGTTGTAATCATTCCAGACATACACTGTGTTGAGCACGAGCTGCGTGGCGTTGATGGGCTTGAGCAGCGGGAAAACAACGTGCCAGAACGTCTGGAACTTGCCGCAGCCGTCTATCGTCGCCGCCTCCTCAAGGTCTTTCGGAACGGTCTTGACAAAGCTTGTGATGACAAGAATGCTGATAGACACCTGCAAGCCGCTTCGCGCGATGATAAAGCCTATATTCGTGCTGACAAGACCGGCGTTGTACATATTCAGGTACAGCGGCAGCATTATGCACTGGAACGGGATGAGCGTGCCCATGGTGAGCAGGGTGTACATGAACACATAAAAGCGGGAGTTATACCGTGCAAGCACCCATGATGCCATTGAGCAGACGATCATGAGGATAAGTATGGTGGGTATTGTGGTGAGGACGCTGTTTTTCAGTCCGATGATGAACTGGTCGTTCTCCGTGATAACGCGGATGTAGTTGTCGAGCGTCGGGTTCTGCGGCCACGCGAGGTGGTTGATGGTTATCTCGTTTTTATACTTTATGGAATAGATAAGGCTGATATAAAACGGGATGAGCGTTATCACCACGAGAGCGATGCACACCAGCTTTTTCGTTATCCCGGCGGCAAGCTGACGGTTATGCATGGTGTTGAGCGTGCGCGCGGGCTGGGTCGTTGTCGTCATGCCTCCACCTCCGCTTTTCTGAAGAAGTACGTCGTCACGCGCGTGAGCAGTATCAGCACAATGGTAAGCATGACCGCCGCCGCCTGACCGAGCCCGGCCTTGCTGTAGCCGAATATGTAGTCATAGATGAACATTGCGGAGGTCTGCGCCGCCTGCATGTTGCGCGCCACAGCCATCGGATAGTCAAAGCAGCGCAGCCCCCATGCCAGCAGCAGCGTCACATTTGCGGTGAACGCCGGCATCAGCAGCGGCAGCGTTATCTTGAAAAAGCGCTGGAAAACGGTCGCGCCGTCGATGGTCGCCGCCTCGTAATAGTCGTCGGGGATGGCTTTGAGTCCGGCAATGTAGATAAGCATACAGTAGCCCATGTCGCGCCATATGGCGATCGCGGCAATGCCGACGACAACCTGATTGGACTGTCCCAGCGGGCTCATCGTGTTGAAGATAACGGCGTAAACGTCGGTATATACGTAACTCCAGACAATGGCAGCGCTGGTGAGCGCGGTGGTAAACGGGAGGAACATCATTGTCCGGCAGATGTTTGCAAATTTTGACGAGCGGAACAGCAGCAGGGCAAAGAACAGCCCCAGCAGATTCGCGCCCAGCTCATATACGAGCGTGAAAAGCAGGGTGTGCCCGAACGCCGCCTGAAAATAGGTGTTCTTGAGCATGATGGCGTAATTTTTCAAGCCGTTAAATTCGCGTGTGCCGCCGATAATGCTTTTCCAGTTTGTAAAGGAATACGGTATGCCCTGCAAGAAAGGCACAAGCACCACATAGGCGAACAGCACGAACGCAGGCAGCAGGAAAAGCATATTTCCCGCATGAATCCTCACATCACGTGAGCTGAGCCTTGTGTGCATCGAGGTTGTTTTTTTGTTCACGGTCATACCTCATTATACGTGAAGCCCGCACCCGAGGGCACGGGCTTCGTTATTTGGTTTCCTGCGGAAGTCCCGAACAAACGGCAGATGTCAGAGTATGACGCATTTATTCGGCGCTTCCCTGTTTATTTGCTGCGAAGCATCAGCCCTCGGCGATGTTCTGGTCGAACTTGGCCTGCATATCGGCGAGGCACTGCGCGGAGGTCTGGTCAGAGCCGTTGGCATAGCTCTCCGCAAAGGCGGTGAGGTAGGTTCTCCAGTCGGTGGTGAACTGGCTGTTGAAGGGCTTGGTGAAGTCGCCGTAGTGGGCAATATTGCCGGATGCCTTGATGGAGGCGAGCGTCTTGACTATCTCAGGCGCGTTGTCGGCGGTGGAGCCGTTGAGCAGAGGCATGAGGGACACGGCAGACCAAGAGCCTGCACCCTGAGTAACCCAGAACTCCATGAATTCGACAGCGATGCCGTAGTTGTCGGCATTGGGGTTGACCATGAACGCCTGGTCGACCTGAACGTTCAGCTTTGCGCCGCCCTCATCGTCGATAGGCTCAACAAAGAAACCGTACTCGAAGTCGGAGCCTGCGATCATTGCCTCAAGGTCGCCTATGCCCCAAGAGCCGAAGTACATCATTGCAGCCTGACCGGAGGTGAACACCTCAAGCGCCGCGTTCTGGTCGTTGGTCATTGCGTCATCGCGCATCCATGCAAGGCGCTGTGCCCATGCATCAAGACCCTCCGCAATGTACGGGTAGTCGCTCAGCTTCTTCGAGCCGTCCATCAGGCTGGCAAAGATGTCATTGTCGCCGGCTGCAAGAGCCTTCGGCCAGACATAGTTGCGCATCTCGATGTCGCCGAACACAGCGTCGCCAAAGGCGTGCGCCCAGGGATCGATGCCGGCATCCGCGATCTTCTGGCAGTTGTCAAGCAGCTCGGTATAGGTGGTAGGCTCGGAGAGACCAAGCTCGTTGTATATTGCCTTGTTGTAGAACACGCCCCAGGTCTTGAAGTCGATGGGGAAGCCGTAGATCTTGCCGTCGGCGGAAACGTCGCCGAGGTCGCCGGAGGGAAGATTGAGCCCCTTGATGGTCTCATTGTCGCTCAGGTCGGCGACAAAGCCCTGCTCAACGAGGTCGGGGTAGAGCCCCGGGTTGCCCATCATGATTTCGGGCTGGTCGCCGGAAGCGAGCGCAGTCTGAAGCTGGGGGAAGTAGTCCGTGCCCTGATTGTAGAACACGTTGTTCCACGTGATGTTGTACTCGGGATGAGCCTCGGCAAATGCCTGCTCAACCGCATCAAGACCGGCCTGCTTGGTGGTCTGAGTCATGTAGTGGAACACGGTGATCTCCGCGTCCGTGACCGCATCCGCAGGAGCGGCTTCGGTCTCGGTGGCTGTCGTGTCGGCAGCGGGCTGGGTGTCGGCAGCGGGTGCGGCGGTGCTGCCGCAGGCGCACAGCGCAAACATCATAATAAGCGCCAGTGCCAGTGCGATGATTTTTTTCATCTTGGTTTTTTACCTCCATAAAATTATTTGGGTTTACGATAGGTACATTATATTGTCTAACTTCGACAATGACAATTTATTTGAGGGCACGTAATCTTAATATTTTATACGATTTGACGGCGGAGGTCAGCGATGAACGGCATAGGTATATGTCATGAAATACATATCATGATCATGGCTCACGGCAGCGGCTCTGCCTCGCGTGCCCAGTGCGGGAAGCCCTGCGGTGCGGCGGGATTCCCCGCCCAGCACACTGCGTTCGTTATCACGGTCTGTACCTCTTTTTGCATATATACCGGATATGTTTCGTGCCCGCTCTGAAAATAGAATATCCGCCCCAGTCCGCGCGTCCAGCAGCAGCCGGAGCGGAATATCTCTCCTCCGGCGGAGGCGGTGATGAACACCTGCTGCTCCGGCTGGGGTATCTCGAAATACTCGCCGTAAGTCTCGTCCATCGGTATTTCAAAATACTCCCCGCAAAGCCCCTGCGCTATCGGGTGCGTGGGCGATACTATCCACACCCGCTGCCGCTCGTCATTCTCGCGCCAGCGCAGCGACTGTGTGCGCGTTCCCATGAGGCGGGCGAATATCTTCGAGGCGTGGGCGGAGTGGAGCACGACAAGCCCCATGCCGTCCAGCACGCGCTGCTGCATATAATCCACGCGCGCGTCGTCCACCTCGCGCCAATGCTTGTGCGCCCAGTAAACCAGCACGTCCGCCCAATCGAGCGCGCCGTCGCTCAAGCCCTGCTGTGCGTCCTGCATCGTGGCTGTGCGGACGGTCATGTCCGCGTTCTCGCCGAGAAAGGCGGCAAGCTGCCCGTGTATGCCCTGCGGATAGAGCGCGCGGTAGGCTCGCTCATGCTCCGGCAGGGGCTTGTCCTCAGACCATATTAGCACGTTCATATTTTCTGCTCCCTTAAAGCTCGACCCAGCGGTTCTCCCGCCGAGAGGTGAGACAGGCATCAACAAAGCGGTTGCCGCGCACGCCGTCGGCAAAGGTGGCATACGGCACATCGCCCGTGAGATAGCTTCCGTCGGTGACAGAGCGGTAGAACGCCGCCATCGCGTTCTTCTCCGCCTCCTGCCAGCCGGGGGCATGACCGGCTGGCATTTCAAGATAGCGCGCGGAAGAAACGTCCATGCACTGCGCGTCCATGAGCAGCGTTTCGTTGCCCAGCCCCCGGTTGCCGATGAAAAGCCGGTCGCACTGCTCCTGCCGCCATGTGTATTCCGCAAGCTCTCCGCTGACGGTGACGCACAAATCGTTTTTATGCCCCAGCATACATTTTGAAAACACCGCCGAGCCGGGCGTGCCGTCGGCAAACTCCACCATGACGGCGGTGGTATCGTCGGAGTTGATTTCAACCTCCCTGCCCGTGGCGGGGTCAAGGCGCACGGGGTAATGCGTGTACATTCTCGCATACACGCGCTTTATCGGCATCCCCGCGACGAAGGCTGCCGTATCCGCCCAGTGTACGCCAATGTCCAGCAGGGCGCGTGCGGGCGAGGTTTCCGGCATGCGGCGGGGCGTATAATCGTCGTGCCGCGCCGCCGAATCCTGCATATACCCGCCGGAAATGTACAGCGCTCTCCCGCCGCGCCCTGCGGCAAGCCGCGCGCGCATCTCCAGCACGGCGGCATTCATGCGGTACTGGTGGTTTATGGCGTTGGCAACGCCTGCCGCACGTGCGGCGGCGGCGACCCGCTCCGCTCCGGCAGTGGTGAGGCTCATGGGCTTCTCGGCGTAGATATGCTTCCCCGCTGCAACGGCGGCGAGGTTTATTTCATCGTGCGCCGCGTTCGGCGTGCAGTTGTGTATGCTCTGCACCGCCTCATCCGCCATTATCTCGCGCCAGTCGGCGGTCACATAGTCCGCATCAAATTCGCGCCGCGCCCGCTCCACGCTCTCCGGGCGCGACACGCACAGCGCGCGGATGTGCACGCAGCCGAGCCGCCGCAGCGCCTCATAATGCTGCCGCCCGATGAAGCCCATGCCGATTATCGCGGCATTTATCTTTTCCATGCTCAGCCCTCCCCGTACACCGGCGCGAGCGCGTCATGTATCGTCTTGTATTTTTTGAACAGTCTGTCGTATATCTCCTGATTTTCGGGGATGGGCACGGATACGGAGTCTATCTCCGTGCACTGCTCGGCAGCCTCGGCATAGCCGGCAAACCACCCCACGCCCACCGCCGCGAGCATTGCCGTGCCGAAGGAGGAGTCGTCCACCCTGACCTTTTCCAGCGCCGTGCCGAGCACGTCCGCCACTATCTGCCGCCAGAGCATCCCCTTTGCCCCGCCGCCGATGATGCGCAGGCGCGTCATCTCCACGTCGAGCCCGCGCAGAGTCAGCATGCAGTCCTTCAGCGACATTGCCACGCCCTCAAGCGTGGCGCGCGTGAAGTGCGCGGTAGTGTGGTGGGAGCTGATGCCCGTATAGCTTGCGCGGAGGAGAGGGTCGTTGTACGGGGTCAGCTCGCCGTTGAGATACGGGTGGAACATCAGTCCCTCGCTTCCGGCGGGAACGCTCTCCGCCCCGACGTTGAGCGCGGCAAACGGCTCTCTGCCGATGGCATCTCTGTACCAGCGATAGCTCGCCGCGCAGCTTGCCGTCGCCGTTCCGGGATACCACAGTCCGGGCACAACATGGCGGTAATTGAAGATGAATTTCGAGTCAAGCGGGCGGTCTGTGACGACGCATATGCGCCCCGCCGTTGCCAGCTTCACCGTCGTGTGCCCGCGCGCGACGCTTCCGGCGGCGAACACCTCCATCACGGTGTCCGTCGTGCCGACGAACACCTCCGTGCGCTCGCTCAGCCCGAACTCCGCCGCTGCCTCCGGCGTGACGAAGCCCGCCCTGTCCGTCGGCGCGCACAGACGGGGCAGCCATTCCCGCTTTATCCCGCCCAGCGCACAGAGCTCATCCGACCAGCGCTCGTTCACCGCGTCGTAGAGCATTGAGCCCATCGCGTCGATATGGTCGGTTTCAAGCGTGCCGGTGAGCCGGTAGCGCAGATAGTCCTTGGCAAAGAGTATATGCTCTATCCTGCCCCAGACCTCCGCCTCGTGCTTTTTCAGCCACATAAGCTGCGGCAGCGTCCAGACGGTGGTGGGGGCGTTCGCCGTCTGCGCCATGATGAGGGGAAGCTGCTGCTCGCGCAGATAGTCCACCTCCTCGGTGCTGCGCTGATCCGTCCAGAGTATGGCGGGGCGTATGACGCGTCTCTCGCTGTCGAGCAGCACCGCCGTGTGCGTCGCCGCGTCAAGGGCGAGCGCCGCAATGTCGCCGCTTTTCGCTCCGGCGCTCTCAAGCACCGCGCCCAGCGCCGTGCGGAACGCCGCGCACCAATCCTCCGGGTTCTGCTCGCTCCAGCCCACGCAGGGATAATACGTGGGGTACTCGCACCCCGCTGTCGCGGCGATTTTGCCGCCCTCGCCCAGCAGTGTCAGCTTCACCGACCCGCTGCCTATGTCCACGCCAAGTACATATTCCATGTTCACACCGTCCTTAGTCAGCCTTGAATATTTTTTCCACAGTCTCCTGTGTGTCCTCTCTGCACAGCACCGTGTATTCCGCGCCCAGCCCCAGCGCCTGCGCCGTCACGCCCTCCGGCGCGTACAGCCGCGCGTCCGCCTCAAGCAGCAGCGCAGGCGTATCGCTTATGTACGCGCATGACACGGCGTATCTGATATCTGCCGCGAGCTGCACTGACGATGCCATGAACAGCGCCGTGTCCTCCGCCGCCGCAGTGTCGGCATCATAGGGGTAATAATTCACCTGCACCGTCGGCGCGCTGCCGTCCTCATCCGCCAGCGCCGCCTCGACGCGCGCGGCAAGGCGGTCAAGCGCGTCCTCGTCATACTCCGCCACGGTCACGAGCGCAAGCTGAAGCTCCGGCGTGGGGGCAGCTTTCCTCTGCGAGATGAAATTCAGCGCCAGCACCAGTACGAGCACCCCGCACAGCACGTACCACTTATAATAGCACCAAAAATGCTCCAGCCTCTCCCTCACGGCGCGCTCTCCTCTCCGAACAGCTCCCTGAACACCGGCAGGAAGATAAGGTTGAACGTCATGACGGCAATTGCGTAAAAGCCGACGAGCATTACAAAAAATGCATAGAGATAATACCGCGCGCACAGCAGCGTTACCGCGAGCGCGAACATCACCGCCGCGAACGACCGCCCCTTACCGGCAAAAATGAGCAGCAGAGCGTTTTTCAGCACGTTTCCAAACGGCAGTTCCACCGCCGCAAGCTGCTGATACCCGAAAGCGGTAAACCCTGCGAGAACAAAGCCGCAGCATAAAAAGACCATCGCAAATGCCATATTCAGCCCGCCGTCTATCGCCAGCACAAGGCGCAGCGCATATACATACGCGCTCCACAGCGCGCCCACAATGGCGGAGAGCGCCATTGCCCGCTTCCACTCGCGGCGGGCACATTCCTTATAATCATCCCACCACCACACGGGCACGCCGCGCACTATTTTTATGCACACGTAATGCATCGCCGTGACGCAGGGACCTGCAAGCACAAAGAACACATATGCCCCGCACCATGAGAGGCTGTCCCACAGCTCCGTGAGGAAAAACACGCACACGAAGCACGGCATAAGCGCGCCCATCGTCATAAGATTTACCCAGAACAGCGGCATGAACCGCTCCTCAAGTATCTGAAACCATCTGCCCAACCCTGCACGTGGCACATCTGCGGGCATTTTGACAAAATTGCTCCAAAATTTGCTTGGCTTTGCCATGCTTGCCTCCTGACTGCGTGTATTATCCCGTACTTTCTTTAGTGATTATACCACCGTCTGCGCGGCTTTACCATATATCCGACACAGCCTGTTCTTTCATTTTTGTTATCATCGCCCCACTTCTGCGCGGGTAAAGTATATTGTATTTCTCACAGGTATAGATTAGACTATTATATATATTTGTCAAAAAACACTGTAAAGGGGTAATGATAATATGGCGCTTATAACCATCAAAAACTCGGTGATTACCGTCACGCTCGACAGCGAGGGCGCGGTGCTGCACAGCATTGTCCGCGAGGGCATTGAATATCTCTGGCAGGGTGATGCGCGCTACTGGAAGCGCAGGGATGCCAATCTCTTCCCCTACGTCGGGCGGCTGACCGAGGGCAAGTACATCTGCAACGGGCGCGAGTACCCCATGAGCACGCACGGCTTCTGCATCGGCACGGAGTTCAACGTGGAGGCGCAGGGGGAGGACAGCATTTCCTTCGTGCTCACGGATAATGCCGAGCGGCGGGAGAGCTATCCGTTTCGCTTCGCGTTCCATGTCTCCTATAAGCTCGACGGGGCGCGCATCGTGAAAAAATGCACCGTGGAAAACCTCGGCGGTGAAACGATGTATTTCGGGCTCGGCGGGCATCCCGGCTTTAACGTGCCGCTCGCGGACGAGGGTGAATTTTCCGACTGGTATCTTGAATTTGCCGAGCCGTGCGAGCCGATGCGCGTTGATTTGGACGAGGCAACCTACCGCCTCGCCGGGACGGAGAGCCCGTTTCCCCTCGTAGGCAGCAGGATCCTCCCTCTCTCTCACGCGCTGTTTGACCTTGATGCCGTCGTGCTGGGCGGCACGGCACGCGCCGTCACGCTCAAGAGCAGCAAAAGCACGCACAGCGTGACCGTCGCTTTCCCGGATATGCCCTTTGTCGGCTTCTGGCACGCGCCGCACACCGACGCGCCCTATGTCTGCATAGAGCCATGGGTCTCGCTCCCCTCACACACCGACTATGTGGAGGATATCGCGCGGCAGGCGCACATCATCACCCTCGCCGCGGGCAAAAGCTACGACAACACCCTGACCATAGACATAGCATAAGCAGTGCATATACACAACAACATCACTGAAATGGAGGAATAAAATGGCGACATATAACAAACTCACGCCTGAGATAGCGGAGGCGCTGCGCGGCATCGTCGGCGCGCGGCGCTTCGAGTACGGCGAGCAGGTGAAGGAGCAGTACTCTCACGATGAAATGCCCATCTACGGCAGGTATATGCCGGAGGGCGTGTGCCTCGCGGAGAGCACGGAGGAGGTATCCGCAATAATGCGGCTCTGCCACGAGAACAAAATTCCCGTCACGGTGCGCGGCGCGGGCACAGGGCTGGTCGGCGGCTGCGTGCCGATACACGGCGGGATCGTGCTCTCCACCGAGCGCATGAACAAAATAATCTCCTACGACATGAAAAACCTCGTCGTGCATACTCAGCCCGGCGTGCTGCTGTGCGATCTCGCCGCCGATGCGCTCGGTCACGGACTCATGTATCCGCCCGACCCCGGCGAAAAGACCGCCACCGTCGGCGGCAACGTCAGCACTAATGCCGGCGGTATGCGCGCGGTGAAGTACGGCGTGACGCGCGATTACGTGCTCGCCATGACCGTGGTGCTGCCGAACGGCGAGGTGATGAAGCTGGGCAAAACCGTGTGCAAGACGAGCTCCGGCTACAGCCTTCTGCATCTCATGATAGGCTCGGAAGGTACGCTCGGCGTTATAACGGAGCTGACGCTCAAGCTCATCCCCAAGCCCGTCATGGATGTGAGCCTCATTCTCCCGTTTGCGGACATTGCACAGGCGATCGCCTCCGTGCCGGAGATAAAGCTCGCCAATCTAGACCCGCAGTCGATAGAATTTATGGAGCGGGATATTGTCGATTCCTCCGCCGCGTTCACCGGCAACGCCGTTTTTCCCACCGTCGTCAACGGCAGGGAGGCGGGCGCGTATATACTTGTTACAC
>CAVGKI010000033.1:0-15396 GCA_963629655.1 Butyricicoccaceae bacterium
CCGTGTCGGTAATGGGACGATAGGGGGGATCAAAATATACAAAGGTTCTGTCATCAATAAAATCAGCCGATTTTTTGTAGTCTCCGCATACAATCGTTACGTTTTGCAGCTTTTCAGACGCTGCTCTTAAATTTTCTTCATCGCATATCACAGGCTTCTTATAAGCCCCCATCGGCACGTTGTAAAGCCCTTTTCTGTTTACACGGAACAAGCCGTTAAAGCAAGTCTTATTAAGGAAAATCATAAGCGCGGCTTTTTCAAGGTTAATGCTTTCATTGCCGCTTACTTTTAAATCATTGAAGCGCGCTCTTTTTCCTAAATAATACGCTTTGCGGTCGTCTATACTCATCGGCACAAACGCGCTTTGCATGGTCATAAGCATGTCAATCAATTCATCGGCATTATCTCGGATAATACGATAAGTATTGATAAGCTCTGCGTTAATATCGCTGATATACACCGCTTCAAGAGCATATTTGCTCAAAATATCGAAAAGCACCGCGCCGCCGCCGACAAACGGCTCCGCATATTTCGTTATGCTGCCATCATCGAACGGATAATACTTCTCAATTTCGGAAAGCAACTGTCCCTTGCCGCCAGCCCATTTCAAAAAAGGCTTTACTTTTTTCCCATCATTTTTTGTATAACGAACGCTTCTTGCGTCAACAGGCTTTTCGGCAGCTGCGGGAATAATCCACATATTGCCGACCATAACTGCGTTTTCAATCCTGTTTTCAGAGCAAAGAACCGCAACCCGTCTCTGGGAAATGCCCCATTTATCGGCAGCCTCCCGTGCAGAAATAAAATCCATAATCACACCTCCGATTTTTGTGAATATCATTATATTCTAACTCTCGAACAATTGCAATACGGTTCTGTGATTTTTCGGGACTCTTATGCTCAGCATAGCAGCACCCCCGATGCCGCTCGAAGAACCGACATCGGGGGTGCTGCGTTATCATATAACAAGCGCTTCACCGCACCACGACATTTTCATTGCCGAGCATTTCCTTCAGCTCGTCGATGAGCGCGTCGTGGATGAGGCAGTTGGCGGTCAGCTTTTTCTTCTCCCGCTCGCAGTAGATGACAAGCTGCTGCGTGCCGGGGAACATCTCAAGTATCAGCTCTATGCGCTTCATGCGCACGTCGCCCACCGAGGGCAGCCTCACCCACAGCTTCTTGCCCGCATATCCGCCGCGCCGTCCCTCGCTGCCGGAGCTCCTATCCGCCGCAGAACGCATTGCGTCCGCGTCCGAAATGGGACGGATGGTGTCGACCATGAGCTGCGGCTCCTTCTCGTCGCGCACGGAGATGCGCCCCTTGGCAATGAGCGCGGCGTTGTCCTGTATAAACTCGCCGCTGCGGTCGAGCACGCGCTGAAACGCGATAAGCTCTATTGTGCCGGTGTCGTCCTCCAGCGTGATATAGCTCATGAGCGAGCGGTTTTTCGTCGGGCGGGTCTTTACCCCCGCGACGACGCCTGCCACGGTTATATACTGCCCGTCGGAATAGCTGCCCGTGCTCTCGTCCCCGGCGAAGTCCGCCATCACCGCGCCGATGGGCGACGCGCCTATTTTGCGCACCGCGTCGCGGTATTCGTCCATAGGATGCCCCGTGAGGTAAAGCCCCGTCGTCTCCTTCTCCATCGCCATCTTCTCGCGCGCGGAGAACTCCTCTATATCCGGGATGGGTATGGTGACCGGGCGGGGCGCGTCCTCGCTCTCGTCCCCGCCGAAGAGATCCATCTGCCCGGAGATGTTGTCCCGCTCCGCCTGCGCAATGCTGTCGATGACCGCGCCCGCGATCTGTATGAGCGCGCGCCGCTTATACCCCAGCGAGTCAAACGCCCCCGCCTTGATGAGGTTTTCGACCGCGCGGCGGTTGAGCTCCCTGCCGGACATACGGCGGCAGAAGTCCTCAAAGCTCGTGAAGAGCCCGCCCCCCTCGCGCTCTGCGACGAGCGCATTTATCGCGCCCCAGCCGATGCCCTTTATCGCCACAAGACCGTAGCGCAGGTTTTCGCCGGAGACGGTGAAGTTCGCGCCGGACTCGTTCACATCGGGCGGCAGCAGCCTTATGCCGATCTCGCGGCACTCGGCGATATACTCGGCGACCTTGGGGCTGTTGTCGAGCACGGAGGTCAAAAGCGCCGCCATGTACTGCTGCGGATAGTGGCGCTTCATGTACGCGGTACGGTAGGCGACAATGGCGTAGCACACGGCGTGCGCCTTGTTGAAGGCGTAGCTGGCAAAGTCGAGTATCTCGTCGTATATGCTGTTGGCTACATCCTCGCTCACGCCGTTTGCCACAGCGCCGGGGATTCCGCGCTCCGGGTCGCCGTGGATAAAGGCGACGCGCTCGGCATCAATGACCTTGTGCTTCTTTTTGGACATGGCGCGGCGGATCATGTCCGCCTGACCGAGCGAGAAGCCCGCGAGGCGGCGGAATATCTCTATCACCTGCTCCTGATACACAATGCACCCGTAGGTGACGGAGAGAATGGGGCGCAGCAGCTCATGCTTATAGCTCGCCTTTTCCGGGTGGGCGGAGCATTCGAGAAAGCGCGGGATGCTGTCCATGGGTCCGGGGCGGTAGAGCGCGATGAGCGCGGTGATGTCCTCAATGCTCTTGGGCTTGAGCCCGACGCACACGCCCGTCATGCCCGCGCTTTCAAGCTGGAACACGCCGCTCGTGCGTCCCTGGGCGAGCATCTCATACGTCGCCGCATCGTCCTCCGGCGCGTTCTCCATCTTAAAGCCCGGCTCCGTTTTCTGCACGAGCTTGACCGCATCGTCGAGCACCGTGAGGTTTCTCAACGCGAGAAAGTCCATCTTCAGCAGCCCCAGCTCCTCCAGCGTCGTCATGGGGTACTGGCACACGACGGACTCGTCATTTTTCGCCAGCGGCACATATTCGTACACCGGCTTTTCCGTTATCACGACACCGGCGGCATGGGTGGAGGCGTGGCGCGGCATACCCTCAAGGGCGCGCGCCGTGTCGATGAGGCGGCGGAGCGTATCGTCGCTCTCGTACATCTCGCGCAGGGGCTTGGAGAGCGTGAGCGCCTCGTCGAGCGTTATGTTCAGCGCACCGGGGCCAGACGGCACCTGCTTTGCCACGGCATCCGTCTCGGCATAGCCCACGGACAGGGCGCGCCCCGCATCGCGCACGGCGTTGCGCGCCGCCATCGTGCCGAACGTGACGATCTGGGCGACATGATCCTCCCCGTAGACGCGCTTGACATAGTCGATGACCTCGCTGCGGCGGTTGACGCAGAAGTCCACGTCTATATCCGGCATGGAGACGCGCTCCGGGTTCAGAAAGCGCTCAAAGAAGAGGCTGTATTTTATGGGGTCGACATCCGTGATGTGCAGGCAGTAGGAGACAACGCTGCCTGCCGCACTGCCGCGCCCCGGTCCTACGGGTATCCCGCTGCGCTTGGCGTAGCCGATGAAGTCCGAAACTATGAGGAAATAGTCCACAAACCCCATTTTTTCTATCATTTCCAGCTCATATTCAAGTCGGGCGTGCACCTCCGGGCTGCTGGGGTAGCGCTCTACAAAGCCCCTTTCGCAGAGCTTGCGGAGGTATGCGTCACTGTCCGTCTCGCCCTCGGGCAGCTTGAAGCGCGGCAGATAGTAGTGCCCAAAGCGGAAATCGAAATTGCAGCGCTCGGCAATGTCGACGGTGTTGTCCGCCGCCTCCTGCCAATCCGGGAAGAGCGCGCGCATCTCGTCCTCGCTCTTGAGATACAGCTCCTGCGACTCAAAGCGCATACGACCGGGGTCGTCAACGGTCTTGCCCATCTGTATGCACATCAAAACGTCCTGATAATATGCGTCCTGCTTTTCGATATAATGCGCGTCGTTGGTGACGACGAGGGGAATGCCCGTGTCCTTGTGGAGCGCGATAAGCTCCGCCGCGGCGCGCTTTTCGTCGCGTATGCCGTGATCCTGTATCTCTAAGAAGAAATTCCGCTCGCCGAAGAGCGCGTTAAGCTCCAGCGCGCGTGCCTTCGCTGCGGCATAGTCGCCTCGGATAAGCTTCTGCGGTATCTCCCCCGCGAGGCAGCCCGACAGACAGATCAGTCCCTCGGCGTGCTCATGCAGCAGCGCCCAGTCAATGCGGGGCTTTATATAAAACCCCTCGGTGAACGCCGCAGAGACGAGGTAGCAGAGATTACGATATCCCGTCTCGTTTTTGCACAGGAGGATAAGGTGGGAGTAATCGGCATCGAGCGCATGGTCGCGGTCGGTCATGCCGCGCGGCGCAACATATACTTCGCACCCGATTATCGGCTTTATCCCCGCGTCCTTACACGCCTTGTAAAACGCGACAGCGCCGTACATCACGCCGTGGTCGGTCACGGCGAGGGCGGTCTGCCCCAGCTCCGCCGCCTTTTTCGCGATTTTGTCTATGCGGCACGCGCCGTCAAGCAGGGAATACTCTGTATGCACATGAAGATGTACAAAGCTCATCTGTGGTCTTGCTCCTGTGGTGTTATTCCTTTTCCTCTTCCCCGTCCGAAACGAGGCTCATTATCTTTCTGAACCGATGGCTCAGACAGCTTTTTGTCACCGGCGGATTCGATAGCTGCGCAAGGTCCGCAAGGCTCGCCGCGGGATTGGTGATGCGCAGCAGCGCCGCGTCGCGCAGAGGCTCCGGCAGCGCGTCCAGTCCGCCGTATTCGCGCACGATGCGCCGTATCGCGTGCAGCTGCGCCTCTGCGGCGAGGACGGTCTTGTCCGTGTTTGCCGAGTCGCAGTTGATCTGCCGGGTGACGGTGTTTCGCATCTCCTTGTCGACCTTCGCGGTCATGACCTTCATCGCGGTGGCCGGCGCGCCGATGGTGGTGAAAAAATCCGCTATCGCGTCCGCCTGCTTGAAGTACAGCAGCAGGTTTCCGCTGCGCTCTGTCTCCTTGGGGGAGAAGCCCATGTCCAGCAGCATGGAGTACACCTCGCGGCTGACACTGCGGTGAGGCGTGGCAAGCTCAAGGTGATAGCGCTTGCTGGGGTCGGTGACGCTGCCCCCCGCGAGGAACGCCCCGCGCACGAACGCCGCGCGGCAGCAGTCCTCCTCCAGCACGCCGTAATTGACATGGTGGGTAAGAAGCGCGTCTATCTCCGCGCCGTAGGCATCGAGTATTTTTTCTATCTTGTCGCGCGAGGTGACGGTGAAGGTCTTTTTCCCCGCCGCACCCTCGGCGGGCACGGTGTCGAACGCGAGGGAAAACGCGCGGCGGAACAGGCGCGGCAGGCGCGCGGCGAAATCGTCGCTCGCCGTTATTATGCGTATCTCGCCGGGGGCAAACGTGTTGCAGTACATCAGCACGCCGTAGCACTCCGCCACGGCATCGCACCGGCGGTCAGCCCTCTGCCGGCACAACTCCGCCTTGGCTTCGGATGAAAATGACATAGCTATTTCTCCACGTCGCGGTTTATGTTGACGGAGTTTATCCCCTTGGCGGTGAGATAGTCGTTGAGTGCGGAGGCGATCGCGACACTGCGGTGCCGCCCGCCGGTGCACCCGATGGCGACCGTCAGCGCAAGCTTCCCCTCCTCGATATACAACGGGAGGAGAAAGTCGATAAGCTCCTCAAGCTTCTGCATAAACGTCCTCGTCTGCTGATAGCCGAAAACGAACTCAAACACGGGTCTGTCCAGCCCGCAGAGCGCGCGCAGGTCGTCCACATAATAAGGGTTCGGCAGAAAGCGCGCGTCGAACACAAGGTCGGCATCCATCGGCAGACCGTGCTTGTACCCAAAGCTCATCACCGTCACGTCGATCTCGCGCTTGCGCCCCGCACCGGCAAAAAGGGAGAACAGGCGGTTTTGCAGCATTCCCAGCGTGAGCGATGAGCTGTTGACGATGAAGTCCGCCCGCTCGCGCACGGGGGCGAGCAGCGCCTGCTCCTTGGCGATCGCATCCTCCACGCTCATGCCGCGCGACTGCAGCGGATGGCGGCGGCGCGACTCCTTATAGCGCTTGACGAGCGTCGCCTCGTCCGCGTCCATATAGAGAATGCGGCAGCTGCAATCCATATCCTTGAGCTGGTCGAGCGTTTTCAAAAGCTCGTCGAACCCGTCCCTTTCGCGCACGTCGGTGACAAGGGCAACGCGCTCATAGCGCCCCTTTGTCGCCATGCACAGCTCCGCAAAGCGCGGCATAAGCGCCACGGGCATATTATCCACGCAGTAGTAGTCCAGATCCTCCAGCACGTCCGCCGCGCGGCTCTTCCCCGCGCCGGACAGCCCCGTGATTATGAGAAATTCCATTTACTTATCCTCTTGCGGCTCCGTCTCCGTCTCCGGCATCGTGATAACGCCGGTCTCGACAAATTTGTTGCGCGGCACCTGCGGTCCGCGATCCTCCAGCTTATAGTCGGGCGGATAGAGTATTATCTCCGGCTCCAGCAGCACCTGCGAATGCTCATACACGCGCCGCCGCACCTGCATCATCAGCTCATGCACATCGGCGGCGGTGGCGCTGCCGGTGTTGACAATAAAGCCCGCGTGCTTCTCGCTGACCTGTGCGCCGCCGACAGAGAAGCCGCGCAGCCCCGCCCCGTCGATGAGCGCGGCGGCATACTGCCCCTCCGGGCGCTTGAAGGCGCTGCCCGCAGAGGGGAGGTCGAGCGGCTGCTTTTCGCGGCGGCGCTCGTTGAGCTCGCGCATTTTCGCGGCGACAGCGTCCTTATCCCCCTGTTCGAGGCGGAACACCGCGCTGATGATGACATTGCCGGGGAGCTTTTTGAAAAGACTGCTGCGGTATTCAAAGCCGCACTTTTCCGCCGTGACCTCGTAGAGCCGCTGCTCGGGCAGGTAGTAGCACACAACGCTCTCCACCGTGCCGCCCAGCTCCCCGCCGTATGCCCCCGCGTTCATCATCAGCCCGCCGCCGACCGTGCCGGGGATGCCGGAGGCAAACTCCAGCCCCGCAAGCGCATTCTGCTGCGCAAAGGCGGCAAGGCGGCTGAGCGGCACGCCCGCCTCGGCATATATCGCGCCGACGGGCAGCAGGAACATCTTCGTCAGCTTTTCGGTGCTCACGGCAAAAACGTCGGGCATACCCTCGTCGGGGAACACCGTGTTCGTGCAGTTGCCGAGCATGAGCGGGGCAAGCTCGTGCTCCTTGAGTATGCAGCAGAGCTTTGCAAGGCTCGACACGTCGGCAGGGGAGGCGAGCGCGCGTATCGCGCCGCCCACACGCATGGACGAATGCGCGCTCATGGGCTCGTTCTCAAGTATTTTCATACCCGGAAAGGCTTTTTTTATCTCAACTATCGCGTTTTCAAGCTTTTCCATATATGCTCCTTTACAGCGTGCCCGCGTCTATCGCGGCATCATGCGCGGCGGCGAGCGTTTCGGCGGCGTTGTAGCCCATCTTTTTCTGGCGGTTGTTCATCGCGGCAAGCTCCACAATGACGGCAAGGTTGCGCCCCGGGCGCACGGGAATGGTCACGAGCGGCAGGCTGACCCCCAGTATATCCTCCTTATCGTCGGTAAGTCCAAGGCGGTCATACGACTTTCCGTCGACCCAAGGCTCCATGCGCACAACAAGGTCGATGCCGCCCTCCGGCTTCACCGCGCCCACGCCGTAGATATGGCGCACATTGATGACACCAATTCCGCGCAGCTCCATGTAATAGCGTATCAGCTCCGGCGCGGAGGCGAGCAGGGTGCTGCGGTCGATGCGCTTTATCTCCACCGCGTCGTCCGCGATGAGGCGGTGTCCGCGCTTTATAAGCTCAAGGGCAGTCTCGCTCTTTCCTATGCCGCTGTCGCCCATGAGCAGCACGCCCTCGCCGTATACCTCCACCAGCACGCCGTGCAGCGTCTGGCGCGGGGCGAGATAGTGCTGGAGCGAGCCGATGACGTTCGCCTGAAAGGTGGAGGTGTCCTCGGCGGTGATGAACACGTTGCGGTCGTACTTCTCCGCCATCTCCATGCACTCGGCAAACGGCTCGACCCCGTGGCAGATGACGAGCGCGGCAATGTCGTACTGCATGAAGCGCTCCAGCGCCGCAAGGCGCTCCTCATGCGTGAGCGTATCGAGATACGTGCTCTCCACGCGCCCGATTATCTGCAGGCGGTTGGGGTCAAAGTAATTATAAAACCCGGTGAGCTGCATGGCGGGGCGGTTGACATCCGCCGTTGTGAGCAGGGCGGTGTCATAGTCGGCAGAGATGTGCAGAGGGCGCAGCTCATGCTCGGCGACTATGGTTTTCAGCTTAACGGTATATTTGTTGCGCACGTCGTTGTTCTCCTTTATCGTCGCAGCGCCGCAGTGCACGGCGCTGCCGTTATGCTTTTTCATACCACTATTATATTCTATACCCATGCCGTTTTGCAAGAACAAATACACGCATCCGGGCGTTGAATTTTGCCCCGTTGTGAGCTCCGGCTGCGATTTTTTGCGCTGCGGCAAAAAAATCTCTTGCATTTTGGTGACGGTTCTGTTAATATATAAAAGCTGTCCAAAACAGCGAAACACAAGCAAGGAGGTGCTTCAACACATGGCAAAGTGTCAGTTCTGCGATAAGGACATGGCTTTCGGCATCAAGGTCAGCCATTCCCACAGACGCTCCAACCGTACCTGGAAGCCCAATGTGAAGCGCGTCAAGGCCATCGTGGACGGAACTCCCAAGCACGTTTACGTCTGCACCCGCTGCCTGCGCAGCGGCAAGGTCACCCGCGCTGTGTAATTTTACATTACCCGAAACAAAGCCTGTCGAAGCCGACGGGCTTTTTTCGGCTCTTCCCCTGCGACAAATAATTAGGAGGCTCACCATCATGCAGCAGCTTAAACAGCGCATACTTGCCGACGGTGTAATAAAGCCCGGCGGGATCCTCAGGGTCGACAGCTTTCTCAACCATCAGCTTGACCCGGCGCTTTTCTATGACATGGCGCAGGAGTACAAGCGCCTTTTCGCGGGGGAGCGTATCGACAAGGTGCTCACGGTCGAGGCGTCGGGCATCGCACTGGCAGTGATGACGGCGTATGTGCTCGGCTGCCGGGCGGTGTTCGCCAAAAAGGGCAAATCCAAGAACATCTCGGATGATGTGTACTCCGCAGAGGTTGCCTCCTTCACGCACGGGAACACGAACACCGTGCTGCTGTCAAAGGAATATCTGCACGCGGGGGAGCGCGTGCTGATAGTGGACGATTTTCTCGCCACGGGCGCGGCGCTCGTCGGTCTGCGCTCCATCGTGGAGCAGGCAGGGGCGGAGCTTGTCGGCGCAGGCATCGCCGTGGAAAAGGTGTTTCAGGGCGGCGGGGACGCGCTGCGCGCGCAGGGCGTGCGCGTGGAAGCTCTCGCACGTATTGCCTCCATGTCCGACGATGGACTGACCTTCGTGCAGGATTGACAAATCCGCGCGGGAAGTTCTGTGAAAAATGTCAAAAACGTGCCTTGACTTTTCCGCGCATTGCTGTTAGTCTATTGGTGTGTTAATAACAAGTGAACAACTCCTTCGATATAATCAAATGATATGGATTTGAAGTTTCTACCCGGACGCCGTAAATGACCGGACTATCGGATGTTATCGAAGGCGCAGTGTTTTTATCTGCGTCTTTGTCTTTCCTTTTCCGCTTTTATCGCGTACCGAGCGCCGATGTTCAATATCGGCGCGCCTTTCGGTGCGCGGTTTTTGCTTTTCCCTGTTCAAACCCGTGAAATCACGGTTTTGATAAATTTACAACTGATATGAGGAGAAACGAAAGAATGAAAAAGCTCATCGCAATGCTTCTGGCACTCGTCATGGTATTTGCACTGTGCGCCTGCGGCTCTTCTGCCACGACCGGCACGCTCGACACCGCCGATACGTCCGATACCGTCGCCGTTGCCCCCGTCGCTGCCGATTCTCTCAAGGTCGGCTTCATCTTCCTGCATGACGAGAACTCCACCTATGACCTCAACTTCATGAACGCCGCGAAAGCCGCGTGCGCGGAGCTGGGTCTGGGCGAGGATCAGTACATCTTCAAGACCAATATCCCCGAGTCTCAGGAGTGCCAGGAGGCAGCCGAGGAGCTTGCCGATGCCGGCTGCAGCATCATTTTTGCCGACTCCTTCGGTCATGAGCCCTATATGATCGCCGCCGCCAAGGAATTTCCCGAGGTTCAGTTCTGCCACGCGACCGGCACGCGCGCCCACACCGAGGGGCTTGCCAACTACCACAACGCCTTTGCCTCCATCTATGAGGGGCGCTACCTCGCCGGTGTCGCTGCCGGCATGAAGCTCAACGAAATGATCGACGCGGGTGAGTTCACCGCAGACGAGGCAAAGATCGGCTACGTCGGCGCATACACCTACGCGGAGGTCGTCTCCGGCTACACCTCCTTCTTCCTCGGCGCGCGCTCCGTCTGCCCCACCGCAACTATGGAAGTCACCTTCACCGGCTCCTGGTATGACGAGACGGCAGAAAAGGAAGCCGCCAACACCCTCATCAACAACGGCTGCAAGCTCATCAGCCAGCATGCCGACTCCATGGGCGCGCCCACTGCCTGCGAGAGCGCCGGTGTCCCCAACGTCTCCTACAACGGCTCCACCCTCGATGCCTGCCCCAACACCTTCATCGTCTCCTCCCGCATTGACTGGGCACCCTACTATGTCTACGCCATCTCCGCCTGCCAAAACGGCGAGGCTATCAACGCCGACTGGACGGGTGATCTCTCCACCGGCTCCGTCGTGCTCACCGATGTGAACGAGGCTGTCGCCGCTGCCGGCACTGCCGAGAAGCTTGCCGAGGTCACGGCTGCGCTTGAAGCCGGCGAGCTCCACGTGTTCGACACCTCCGCCTTCACCGTCAACGGCGAGACCGTCACCACCTACATGGCGGACGTTGACACCGACGAGGCTTACACCGGTGACACCGAGGTCGTCTCCGACGGGTACTTCCACGAGAGCGAGTATCGCTCCGCCCCGTACTTCGACCTGCGCATCGACGGCATCACCCTCCTCGACGAGAAATTCTGATAATTCGTTTTCCATACAGGGGAGACTTGACCTTGCGCCAAGTCTCCCACTGCCCTTTACAAAACCGTAAAGGGCAGCACGGCATAACAGCATACGTGCCGTGCTGCCCTTTGCGGTATTGTGGATTTTTCACCGTATAATTAACTTTAGGAGGCAGAGGGCTTGGACAACAAGGTAGCCGCCGTGCAGATGCGCAACATCACAAAGCGCTTCGGCGACAAGGTCGTGGCAAACGACAGGGTATGGCTGGACATTTACAGGGGAGAGATCCTCGCGCTGCTCGGCGAGAACGGCAGCGGCAAGACGACGCTGATGAATATGCTCTCCGGCATCTATTTCCCCGACGAGGGACAGATATTCATCGACGGGAAGGAGGTCGTGATACGCTCCCCGAAGGATGCGTTCGACCTCGGCATCGGCATGATCCATCAGCATTTCAAGCTTGTGGACGTGCTGAGCGCGGCGGAGAACATCGTGCTGGGGCTTCGCGAGCCGGGGCGGCTCGACCTTGAGCGCGCCGGATGCCGCATTGAGGAGATATGCGCCCTCTACGGCTTTGAGGTCGACCCCAAGCAGAAGATATACGACATGTCCGTGTCTCAAAAGCAGACCGTGGAGATCGTCAAGGCGCTCTACCGCGGCGCGGAGATACTCATTCTTGACGAGCCGACAGCCGTGCTGACCCCGCAGGAGACGGACAAGCTCTTCGCCGTGCTGCGCAATATGCGCGACGCGGGCAAAGCGATCGTGATAATCACGCACAAGATGCACGAGGTCGAGACGCTTTCCGACCGCGTCGCCATACTCCGCCGCGGGCAGTTCATCGGCGATATGCCGACAAAGAGCACGAACGCGCAGGAGATGACGAACATGATGGTCGGTCACGCCGTCACGCTCAACATCGACCGCCCCGACCCCGTTGACCCCAAGCCCCGCATAGAGGTGAAAAACCTCACCGTGCGCAGCATCGACGGCATCGTCAAGCTCGACGATGTGAGCTTCACGGCAAACTCCGGCGAGATCCTCGGCATCGCGGGCATATCCGGCTGCGGACAGAAGGAGCTACTGGAGGCTATCGCGGGCTTGCAGCCCGTTGAGAGCGGCAGCATTGACTATATCGAGGACGACGGCACGCATGAGGCGCTGCTGGGCAAGGACCCGCTCGCCATCGCGGATATGGGCGTGGCGCTCTCGTTCGTGCCGGAGGACAGGCTCGGCATGGGGCTTGTGGGCAGCATGGATCTGGCGGACAACATGATGCTCCGCTCGTTCCGCAAGGGGCGCGGCATATTCACCGACAGGAAAGCCCCCCGCAAGCTCGCCGAGGAGGTCGTTTCGGAGCTGGAGGTCAGCACCCCCGGCATAAACACCCCCGTGCGCCGTCTCTCCGGCGGCAACGTGCAGAAGGTGCTCGTCGGGCGCGAGATCGCCTCCGCGCCGACGGTGCTTTTGACGGCTTACGCCGTGCGCGGGCTGGACATAAACTCCTCCTACATGATATATGACCTCATCAACCGGCAGAAGAAGGCGGGCGTGGCGGTGATATACGTGGGGGAGGATCTGGACGTGCTGCTGGAGCTGGCGGACAGGATACTCGTGCTCTGCGCCGGCAAGGTCAGCGGCATCATTCCCGGACGCGGCGCGAAGAAGCGCGAGGTCGGCATGATGATGACAAAGCTGGGAGGTAACAAGGCAGATGAATAACACCAACGCCCTGCATTTTCATATTGTCAAGCGCCCCACCCTGCCGTGGTACGCGGCATGGGGCATACGCGCGCTCGCGATAATCCTCGCGCTCGCCGTGTGCGCGCTCATCACCGATATTACGACCGGACTTGACCCGCTCACCGTTTTCGGCACGATATTCTCCGGCGCGTTCGGCTCTGCGCGCAAGACGTGGATAACACTGCAAAATGTCGCGATACTCCTGTGCATTTCCCTTGCCGTCACGCCGGCGTTCAAGATGCGCTTCTGGAACATCGGCGCGGAGGGGCAGGTGCTCGTCGGCGCGCTTGCCGCCGCCGCTTGCATGAAGTGCCTTGCCCCCGCGCTGCCGAACGCGGCGCTCATCGCGTCCATGACCGTCGCCGCCATACTCGCGGGCGCGGTCTGGGCGGGCATACCCGCCATATTCAAGGCAAAATGGGGCACGAACGAGACGCTCTTCACCCTGATGATGAACTACGTCGCCACGCAGCTTGTCGCATTCTTCGTCATCGTGTGGGAGGTACCCAAGGGCGCGGGGCAGATAGGCATCATCAATCAGAATACCGAGGCGGGCTGGCTGCCCGTCGTCGGCGGGAACAAGTATCTGCTGAGCGTCATTGTCGTGGCAGTGCTGACCGTGATAGTATATATCTATCTCAACTACTCCAAGCACGGGTATGAGATCTCCGTCGTCGGCGAGAGCGAGCGCACCGCGCGCTACGTCGGCATAAAGGTTGACCGCGTTATCGTGCGGACAATGCTGCTCTCCGGCGCAATGTGCGGCGTGGCGGGGCTGCTGCTCGTCGGCGGGATTAACCACACCGTCTCCACGAGCATTGCCGACGGGCGCGGCTTCACGGCGGTCATGGTGTCGTGGCTGGCAAAATTTGATCCCATTATCATGATATTCACGAGCGCCCTGCTCGTTCTTCTCGACCGCGGTGCGGGCGAGATTGCCACGCAGTTCTCCCTCAACCAGTCGTTTTCCGATATACTCACCGGCATTATCCTCTTCTTCATCATCGGCTGCGAGTTTTTCATCAGCTATAAGATCAGCCCTCGCAAGGCAGCAAAGGAGGCGTGAAGAGATGTTTGATTTTATTTCCTTCTTCCCCCGCGCCGTGGCGCAGGGCATACCGCTGCTGTTCGGCAGCACCGGCGAAACGCTCACCGAGAAGTCCGGCAACCTCAACCTCGGCATTCCGGGCATCATGTACGTCGGCGCGATAAGCGGCGTTATCGGCGCGTTCCTCTATGAGCAGTCTTGCGGCTCGGCGGCGAACATGAACGGCTTCCTCACTATTGCCATTCCGCTGCTCTCCACCCTTGCCGGCTCTCTTCTGATGGGGCTTATCTACTGCTTTCTCACCGTCAGCCTCCGCGCAAACCAGAACGTCACCGGTCTTGCGATGACGACGTTCGGCGTTGGCATCGGCAACTTCTTCGGCGGCTCACTCATAAAGCTGACGGGCAGCGAGGTGCCGTCCATCGCCCTGTCGTCGACGAGCCTTGCCTTCTCCCGCTCGCTTCCTGCGGCGGACGGCATGGGCTGGTTCGGCAGGCTCTTCCTCTCCTACGGTTTTCTTGCCTACCTCGCGGTTATTATCGCGCTCGCCGCGTCCTACGTGCTCAACCGCACGCGCCTCGGTCTGAATCTCCGCGCCGTCGGCGAGAGCCCGAACACTGCCGATGCCGCCGGTATCAACGTTAAGAAATACAAATACACCGCCACCTGCCTCGGCAGTATGATAGCGGGCTTGGGCGGGCTGTATTACGTGATGGACTACGCCTCCGGCGTGTGGTCGAACGACGCTTTCGGCGATCGCGGCTGGCTTGCCATCGCGCTGGTCATCTTCACCGTGTGGCGGCCGAGCGTAAGCGTGCTCGCATCCATTCTCTTCGGCGGGCTATACATTCTCTACATCTTCATTCCCACCGGCGGCAGTCTCGCCGTGAAGGAGCTTTATAAGATGCTGCCCTACCTCGTGACGATCATCGTGCTCGTCGCAACGAGCATGCGCAACAAGCGCGAGGATCAGCCTCCCGCCTCCCTCGGTCTTGCCTACTTCCGCGAGGAGAGGTAAGGGCGTACCTCTAAACCTTATAGATAAAAGCAACCCGTCCGCGTTTGCGGACGGGTTGCTGCTGTATATTCGATGTTTTGCTTACCACTCGAGGTTCTTGTCGTTCTCCTTGGAGAACACATGCGCCACGTTGCCCTCGAATGAGAAGTGGACGGTGTCGCCCATGGCGTAGTGACCCTTCATGTCGATGGTGGGGACGATGATGATAACATCCTTGCCCTCGGCGGAGACGTGCAGATGCACGGAGGAGCCCATCATTTCACTCACATCGACCTTGGCGGCGATGCCGGTGTCGCCGACGATGGTATGCTCCGGGCGAACGCCGAGCGTAACCTCCTGCGAGGCGACATTTTTCGCGGCGAGGCGCGCTTCCTTCTCCGCGTCCAACTCCACCTTTATGCCGCCGAGCTCGACAAAGTACTTGTCGCCCTCGCGGGTGAGCTGCGCGTCGAAGAAGTTCATCTGCGGCGTGCCTATGAAGCCCGCAACAAAGAGGTTGCGGGGGTTATTGAACACCTCCTGCGGCGTGCCGATCTGCTGGATATAACCGTCGCGCATGATGACGATGCGGTCGCCGAGCGTCATAGCCTCGGTCTGGTCGTGGGTGACGTATATAAAGGTCGTGTC
>CAVGKI010000034.1:0-15180 GCA_963629655.1 Butyricicoccaceae bacterium
AGTTTTCCTCGTAGAACTTGTTCATCTTGCCCATGACGATCTTTTCCTTGACCTGCTGCGGCTTGGCAGCCATCTTCGGGTCCTGATCCATGAGTGCGAGGGCGATCTTCTTCTCCTCCTCGAGAACGTCTGCGGTGACGTTGCTCTTGTCCCAGAAGCGGGGATTGAGCGCCGCGATCTGCATGGCGACGTTCTTGCCGATCTCGGTGGCGTCAATGCCGCCCTCGACGGCGAGGTTGACGAGCACGCCGATCTTGCCGCCGGCGTGGACATAGGCGACGCTGGTGTTCTTGTCGAAGCGGACGAAGCGGCGAATCTGAAGATTCTCGCCGATGGACATGACCTTCTCGGGGAGCGTCTCGGCGACGGTGAGGTCAGAGCCGGCGTACTTGCAGTTCATGAGCGCGTCAACGTCTGCGGGGTTCTCGGTGATGACGGTCTTGCAGATGTCCTTGACGAACGCGACGAACAGCTCGCTCTTGGCGCAGAAGTCCGTCTCGCAGTTGACCTCGACGATAGCGCCGACACCGCACTTGGGGCACACATCGGCGTAAGCCATACCCTCGGCTGCGATGCGTCCGGCTTTCTTTGCGGCCTTTGCCAGACCCTTTTCACGCAGCCACTCGACTGCCTTGTCCATATCGCCGTCGGTCTCGGTGAGGGCTTTCTTGCAGTCCATCATGCCGACGTTGGTCATCTCACGGAGAGTTTTAACATCCTGAGCGGTAAATGCCATGTTCATTTTCCTCCTATTATAATAAAATATGATCACTCAAGATAAGGGGCTGGCACAGCCCCTTATCTCTATAAATATCAAAAATTATTCCTCGGTGCTTGCCTCGGCGACGGCGGCTTCGACAGCCTCGCCCTCGGCGCTCTCGGCATCAACGCCCTGACGCCCCTCCTGCACGGCGTTTGCCATAGTGGAAGCGATCAGACGGATGGCGCGGATAGCGTCGTCGTTTCCGGGGATAACGTAATCGACCTCATCGGGGTCGCAGTTGGTGTCGACGATGGCGACGATGGGAATGTGCAGCTTGCGCGCCTCGGCGATGGCGTTGTGCTCCTTGCGGGGATCGACGACGAACAGCGCGCCGGGGAGCTTCTTCATGTCCTTCACGCCGCCGAGATATTTCTCAAGCTTCTCCATCTCGCCCAGATGCTTCATGACTTCCTTCTTGGGCAGCATATCGAACGTGCCGTCCTCCTGCATCTTCTTGAGCTGTGCAAGACGGTCAACGCGGGTGCGCATGGTCTTGAAGTTGGTGAGCATACCGCCCAGCCAGCGGGCATTGACATAGTACATGCCGACGCGGGAGGCCTCCTCCTTGACGGCGTCGGTCGCCTGCTTCTTCGTGCCGACAAACAGAATGCTCTGCCCGTTCTCGGAGAGCTGACGGACAAACTCATACGCCTCTTCGAGCTTCTTGACGGTCTTCTGCAGGTCGATGATGTAGATGCCGTTGCGCTCGCAGTAAATGTACTCCGCCATCTTGGGGTTCCAGCGACGAGTCTGGTGACCGAAGTGGACACCTGCCTCCAGAAGCTGCTTCATGGATACTACTGACATTTCATTTCCTCCAAATATTTTGTTTTTTCCTCCGGAGACTTCAACCCCTCCACCAAGCCTTGCGGCCACATGGGGGAAAGTCCGTCCCCGTGCGAAATGCCCTGATATAATACCAGATTTATTCCCGTATTGCAATACTTTTATTATATTCTTCGCAAATTTTTTGTAGCGTTACAATAGATGTGAGACCAGGGGGATAGTAGTGCTAAACTAAAATTGTAACAGCCTGCATATAAACACGGGGATGCACACAAGGCATTCGAGAACAAAATCAACCGGGATTTCACTGCACCGGAAAGGCACGCGGTCAGGCGTGGTGATCTTGCCAACCGAGGGTATCAACGCAGCATGGCACAATTTTTGCCGGAAAGAAGCAAAGCTTTCTGTCAAATAATAGTATAACGCCCAGCGTACAGCCGGGCGTTAAGATTTTGCGTATCACATAATATATCACATTACTATTGCGTTTTTCGGACAGGCGGCGGCGCAGGCACCGCAGGCGATGCAGTCGTCATAATTGCACGTCCACGTTTTTGCCTCGCGGTCAACCTCCAGCGCGCCCTGCGGGCATTTTTTCGCGCAGAGCGTGCAGTGCACGCATTTTGCCGCGTCGCACACGGGCTTGCCGTCGCCGCGCGGCGTGACGGCGCTTGCGGCGCTCTCGTCCTGCGTGTCTTGCGCGTTCTGTGCCTCCTGTGCGGCGGGCGCGGGCGGCTTTGCCGCGGCGGGCTTTTTCGCAGGGCGGATGTGCGAGCCTGTGACGAGCAGGTCGCCCTCTTTCGTGGCTATCATGTGATAATCCTGCGTCAGCTCTATCGCCTTGGTGCTGCAGAAATCGGCGCAGGCGGCGCAGAACGTGCACGAGCCGAGATCGAACGTGAGCGTTATTTTGTCGCCCTCCTCAAGCTTCTCCACCGTGCGCGTTATCGCCCCTCCCGCGCATACGCGCTCGCACATACCGCAGCCGATGCATTTGTCGGCGTGGTAGACGATGCGCCCGCGATAGCGCGGCGCGGCTTCACTGGGGACGGCGGGGTACATCGCGCAGCTCGGCTTGCTGAAAAGCTGAGACAGCGCCTCTTTAACAAACGGGAAATCCATTACTTCTGCCCCCTTTTCTCCGCCAGCAGCTTCGCCGCGAGGGCGAGCCCGTCAATGACCGCCTCCGGGCGCGGCGCGCAGCCGGCAATGTCGACATCGACACTGACATATTTGCTCAGCGGTCCTGCGACGGAGTAGCTGCCCTTGAACACATTGCCCGACTGCGGGCATGAGCCCATCGTGACGATGCACTTCGGCTCGGGCACCTGCTCAATGGCGCGCAGCACGCGCGGCAGCGACTGCTTCGTCACGGGTCCCGTCACGACGACAATGTCGGCATGGCGCGGCGAGCCGGCGAGCTTGAAGCCGAGACGCTCGGCATCAAAGCGGGGAGTGAGCACGCTGACAAGCTCAATGTCGCAGCCGTTGCACGACCCGGCGTTGACATGGAACAGCCACGGCGATTTCGCGGTGCTCTCTTCAATGAGTTTTTTGAACATTCCTTCCCCTCCTTAAATACCGTACCACACCAGCACGAGGCTGAAGGCGGCGAGCGCCGTGACGACGGTCCAGTAGTATTTGAACACCTGCTCTATTCTGAGGCGGGCGGTCACGGCGTGGATGAGAGAGATAAACCCCGCCACAATGACCGTGCACAGCGCAAAGAGGATCACGGCATCGAGCGCGAGGATGCCCGTCCCCACGCCGCCGAGAAAGAGCGCGACAAAAAGCGAGGACATGGTGAGCAGCTTGACGGCGTGGGAGAGCTTATACACCGCAAGCGGCGCGCCGCTGTATTCGGTGAGTATACCCTCGCATATCTCCGTCTCCGCCTCGGCAGTGTCAAAGGGGTGGCTGCCGGTCTCGCCGGGGATGACAAGGAGCATGGCGAGCGCGGCGGGAACGAGCGGGGCGCAGGTGATGAGACTGCCGTGCTCAAGCTGCCACGCGGAGATGGCGGAGAACGAAAATGTCACACTCTCCCCGCCGACGACCTTGCCGACCGCCAGCAGCACCAGCACAAGCGGAAGCTCGCATGAGATGATGGTGACCATCTCGCGGGAGAGCCCGACCCCGGCATAGGGAGAGGCGCTCGCCGCGCCGCCGAGCATCACGGACATCGCCGGGATGAGCAGCAGATAGAGTATCACCACAATATCCGCCATGCCGGAGAACGCCGCCCAGCCGTGAATGGGTATAAACATCTGCAAAACCACGAGCGCGGCAAGCCCCACGAGGGGCGCGGCAAGAAACACGGTGCGGTTCGCGGCGGCGGGGATAATCGTCTCCTTGCCGCAGAGCTTGAAGAAATCGTAAAACGGCTGTATCACGGGCGGGCCGACGCGCTTTTGCATACGCGCGACAAGCTTGCGGTCAATGCCGCACAGCAGCAGACCCACCACAAAGCAGAACAGGAAGCCGGGGAAGATGAGGATATAGCCGATGTACTCAAGAGCAGTCAGAAATACAGTCATGATTCCCACCTCCTTAAAGAACGATCTGTATAAACACTATCGCAAGCCCCAGCGCGACCGCCGCCCACAGCGCATAGTCGTTGACAACGCCGGAATGTAGGCGGTGCATGAAGCCGAAATAGTGCCGCCAGTTATGCTTGAAGCCCCAGAAGAGATCGCCGCCGCTGACCTGAGAGTATTCGCTTCTCTCGCCGCCGAAGAACAGGTCATACTTGGCTTCCACAACCTCGCCTTTGCTCTCGCTTACGCAGTCATAGCGCGCGGAGAGGGCGGCGATGGTGATGGCAAGCAGAGCGATGCACAGCAGAAGCAGCCACGACACGGGGCTCCAGTACCCCACGGTCGAGAACGACACAACCGCGACGGAGGGGAAGCTCTCCCCCATGACGGAGGCGGCGTAGCCCGTGCCCATCATGGTGTCGATATACTGCGCGACGGAGAACACGGCGCGCGCGGCAGGCTCGGTAAGATAGCGAGTGACGAGGCTGGGGAACAGCCCCGTGACGACGCAGAGCACGGCAAAAATGCACATGGCGATTATCATGCTCGGTCTTGCGTCGCGGACGTTCTCGAATTTTGCCGGAAGCCGCCCGAAGAACACGGACTGACTGACCTTCACGAACGAGGCAAGGGTCAAAACCGAGGTGACGAGCGCGATGACCGTCACGAGCAGATACCCGATGTTCCCCGTCTCCGCCGCCTTTTCATACGTCGCCTGATATATCAGCCACTTTGAGGCAAAGCCGTTGAACGGGGGCAGCCCGCTGATGGAAAACGCGCCCACGAGGAAAAGCCCCGTCGTCCACGGCATTTTCTTTGAAAGCCCGCCCAGCTCGTCGAGGCTGGTCGTGCCCGTCTCATAGAGCACCGCGCCCGCCGCGAGGAACAGCAGCCCCTTGAAGAGCGTGTGGTTCATGGCGTGATACAGTCCGGCGGAGATGCCAAGTCCGGTGCACAGCCCCACCGCCGTCAGCACGTAGCCGATCTGCGAAATGCTGTGAAACGCGAGCAGGCGCTTAAAGTCATGCTGCGCCAGCGCCATGGTAACGCAGACGAACATGCTCACAGAGCCGACGAACACGAGCAAAAATTGGAACGAGCCGAGCCCCATCGTCTGGAACACAAAGTAGGTCAGGCGGATAATGCCGTAAATGCCGGACTTTGTAAGCACGCCGGAGATGAGCACCGAGACGGCAGCGGGGGCAGCGCCGTGCGCGTCCGCCGCGAGCGGGTGGAACGGCACGATGAACGCCTTGGTGGAAAAGCCGACGAACAGCAGCGCGAGGGCGAGCTTTGAGGTGTTGTTAAAGCTGCCGGGGACGAGCGCGGAGAGCTGGGCAAGGTTGAGCGTGTGCGTCTGCGCGTAGAGCAGTATGATGCCCACGAGTATGCACGTCGAGCCCATGCACCCCACGATGAGGTACTTGAACGCCGCCTCAAGCGCGCCGTGCGCCTTGTTGCGGAATGCCGTCAGCGCCACGGCGGCAAAGGTGAGGATCTCCACCATGATGAACATATTGAAGATGTCGCCCGTCAGCACAAGACCGAGCACGCCGCCGGAGAGCATGAGAAAGAGCGTGTAATACTGCGGCACATTGTCGTCCCGCTCCATATATTGCAGCGAGTATATGCACGAGACGAACACCGCCGTTGAGACGAGCAGCCCGAAGAACAGGCTCAGCGCGTCCACCTCCAGCGCAATGCCGATGGCGTACCCGCCCGCGACGGAGCGCGAGCCCATCCAATAGGCGATTATCTCACCGTTGAAGAACACCGGCTTTATCAGCGCCAGCATACAAGCGAGCGACACGGACACCGACAGCACCGCCACGATATTGCGCAGCGCCTTTTTGTGCCCAAGCATGACGATGAGGAACGCGCCGAGGAAGAGCACCATTATCGAGTAGACAGGGAAGTGATGATAGTCAAAAAAGCTCATCCTCTCAGCCTCCTTATCTCCCGCGTGTCAATAGTGCCGTAGCTCTCCTCCAGCTTTATCACAAGTGCCAGAGACATCGCCGTGACGCACGCGCCTATGACAATGCTCGTCAGCGTGAGCGCCTGCGGGATGGGATCGACGAAATAGCTGGCGGGGGTCAGCTCACCGGCGGTGAAGATGGGCGCGGTGCCGCCGGGGTTGAAGCCGATGGAGATTATCAGCAGGTTAACGCCGTAATCACATATGCCGAGCCCTATAACGGTCTTGACAAGGTTATATTTTGTTATGATGGTGTAAAAGCCGAGCACAATGAGGAAGAAAGACGCGATGTAGTTAAAGGTTATCATGTCGTGCACCTCATTTCTTGTTGTCCACGTCTCTGGCGCTCAGCAGCCCCAGCACGGTCAGCGACAGCGCCGCAATGCCGGTGAACACCTTCAGCCCGACGGTGAGATTCATCCACAAAACCGTGCCGGAGCTGAAAAGCTCGCCGATATTGCCCTGATAGTAGAGGACATTCTGGCAGAAGCTCACGCCGAACACAACACCCAGCATCGCAAGTGCGATATACAGAATGGATGCCGCGCCCTCCGAATCGTGCATGAGCTTGGGGTTGATGGCAAGGCAGGTCTTTTCATACCCGTGACCGAGATAGATGAGTATTATGACCGCAACGACGAGCACGCCGCCCTGAAAGCCGCCGCCGGGGGAGAGATGCCCATGGAGAATGATGTAGAACACATACACCAGCGTCAGCGGCAGCACCATGTCGCAGCCGCAGCGCTGTATCACGCGCTTGATGACGATGTTGTTGTCATTTTTCATCTCCGTGCTCCTCCTCCTTTTTCGTTTCCTTTGCGCTGTTATAGATGATGACCGACGTGCCCGCGACCGCCGTGATGAGGATGAACGCCTCGCCCATAGTGTCGTAGCCTCTGAAGTCGAAGACTATGGAGGTGACATCGTTGACGGCGCGGGTGTTTTCAAGGTTCTGCTGCACTATCGCGCCCGCCGCGCCGTCAACATTCGTGTCGTCGTAGGCGGAGGGGTTCTGCTGCAGCTCATGCACGGACGGCGAGGCGGTGCGCCCGTCGTAGGTGGGGGACATGGCTGCCATCGTAACACCGGCGCGAACGCCGGCGAGCAGAAGAATGCCCAGCGACACCCATGTAAGGAATTTTTTCATTTGTCGTCGCCTCCTCTTATCTTCTTGAGGGTGACGATGAATATCAGCGGGCTGAGCGCCGCGCCGACCGCCGCCTCGGATATGGCGACATCGGGCGCGTGCAGCAGCAGAAACTCCGCCGCGGCGAAGATGCCGGTCGTGCCCAGGGCAATGACGGAGCTTAGAAGCTTCTCGCTCATGCTTGCCACGAGCGCCGACACGACAATGCCGGACACGACGATGACGTTGAGGATAACAAGCAGATCACTCATCGAAATCCCTCCTGTAATCATCGATCTCCATTTTCTTGTCCGGGCGTATGCCCGCTTGATACGCGCCCTTGGCGATAGCGTGCGCGCCGACGGGATTCGTCACGAGCACGAGCGTCATGATAACGCCTATTTTCACGGCGGTAGAGGGATGGTGCATCACAAACACCGCGTACAAAAGCGCGCCAAGTCCCACGCCGATAACGCCCATTGTGGTGATACAGGTGCTCGCCTGCATGCGTGAGAACGTGTCCGGCATTTTCAGCAGCCCCAGGGTCCCGGCAAGGGCAAAGAACACGCCTGCGGCGATGAGAACGTCAATTATTATCCTCAGCATGGTAAAGCCACCTCCCCTTGTCAAGATACCGCCCGACGAGCATGGTGTTGATGATGCCGAGCATCGCGCTGATAATGGCGATGTCGAGATAGATGCCCCTGCCGGAAAAGAGCGAAAAGAGCACCATTGCGCACACAAGGCATATGTCTGCCGCATCCGAGGCGATCATGCGATCCGCCGCCGTCGGACCCTTGATGAGCCGATACAGGTTCATCAGCGCGAGAAGCCCGAATATAACCGCAAAGATGAGCAGATCACTCATTCCCATATCCTCCTCAGCCATTTTTCCATCGTGCCCTTGATGATGTCGCCCGCCTCCTTGCCGTCGGCGGTCACGTCTATCCAGTGCACGTAATAATACGTCTGTCCGTCCTGCTCGGCGATATCCATGGTCAGCGTGCCGGGGGTGAGGGTGATGCAGTTGGCAAGCTGTGCCTGCGCATAGTCGCCGTGCAGCTCCACCGGGATCTTCACTATCCCCGGATTGACCCTGCGGCAGCCGCCGTAGCAGCGCTTCGCCATGTCCCAGTTCGCCTTTATAAGCTCCCACAGGAACACGACGAAGAGGTAGAACAGCCCGACGATGAGCCGCGCTGGGTTGAAGAAGTGAAACGATTTTTTGTGGATAAAGAATCTTGCCGAGAAGAGCGCCACGGCGAGGCTCACTATCGCCCCGGCGATAAGCTCCTGCGCGGAGAAGCTCCACGTCAGCAGTATCCAGAAGCCGAAGCACACGGTGAATGTGCTCAGCAAGGCGGGGAAGGTTGTTTTTTGCAAGAGAAAACAGCTCCTTTCTTTGGCGCGGTGCGGCGGTACCGCCGCCTTTCCGCTGTGTTCGACTATTCTACCCTTATGCTTTCGACATAAAATTCCCGCCCGCGCGTCATGCGCAGCGCCGTGCCGCCGCAGTGCGGACAGCGCGCGCTCTCTCGCGCCACACCGCCGGCATACCCGCAGTCAAGACACGAAAACTCGCTCTCCGGCGTTATAAATTCCAGCGCCGCGCCCTCTGCCGCCGTGCCCGCAGCGGCGAGGGGGAAAAGCTCCTTTAGACACTCCGGCACGATGCCGGAGTATTCGCCGACGCTGAGCGTCACGGCGAGCACGCGGGTAAAGCGCCGCGTCTCCGCCTCGCGGGAGATTATGTCGATAATGCCCTTTGCGATGGCAAGCTCATGCATATGCCGCGCTCACCTGTCCAGACAGCTGAAGCACGGGTCGATGCTGGCAATGATCAGCCCCGCATCCGCCACCGTGTTGCCGCGCAGCATGAAGGGTATGGTGGGGGTGTTCTTGTAGCTGGGGACATGGATGCTCACGCGGCTGTTGTTGAAGCCGCCGTCGCCCACGACCATGTGCGTCAGCTGACCGCGCGGCGCTTCATGCCGCACGACCGCCATGCCCTCCTTTATCTTTATAAGCTTGTTGCCGCAGTTTATCGGTCCGTCCGGCAGCTTTTCCAGCGCCTGACGGATTATCTTCACGCTCTCGTAGCATTCCAGCGCGCGCACGACCACGCGGGCAAACACGTCCCCGCTGTCAACAACGGGAATGTCAAAATCAAAGTCCGCATATGCCGAGTAGGGCGCGTCGCGTCGCACGTCTATCTTCACGCCGGAGGCGCGCGCGTGAGGACCGACAGCGCCCATGCGCAGTGCATCCGCCTTTGGCAGCACGCCCACGCCCGTTGTGCGCAGCGCCACGGTCTTGTCGTTGAGGACGATCTCGACTATCCTGTCCATCGTGGGGCGCAGCTTTTCCAGCCCCGCGAGCAGCGCCGCTTTCAGCGTGTCGTCAATATCGCGCCGCGCGCCGCCGACCGTGACCATCGCGTAGTTGACGCGGTTGCCGCTGAGCGCCTCCAGCAGGTTCATTATCACCTCGCGCTCGTCCCAGATGTGCATGAAAAGGCTGTCGTGCCCGATGATGTGGCAGGCGATGCCCATCCACAGCAGGTGCGAGTGCAGCCGCTCCAGCTCCGCCGTGATAACGCGGATATACTCCCCGCGCGCCGGCGCTTCAATGCCGTTGATAGCCTCGACCGCCATGGCGTAGGTGAAGGCGTGCGAGTGCGAGCATATGCCGCACACGCGCTCGACCAGCACCAGCGTCTGTATCGCGTTGCGCTCCGTCGCCAGCTTTTCGATGCCTCGGTGGTTGTAGCCGACAAAGACCTCCGCGTCGCGTATGACCTCGCCCTCGGTGATGAGCTTGGCGTGTATCGGCTCCTCAAGCGCGGGATGGTACGGACCTATAGGTATGATATAGCTCATTTGCTCTGCGCCTCCTGCGTGATGTTCTTTTCCACAAGCTCCTTGAGCGGTGTCACCATTATCTGCCCCCTGCCCTGCGTTTCAAGCATATCCTCCGGCAGAAACAGCCGCTTTGACACGTCCAGCCCCTCAAACTCCAGCCCATACATTTCGTTGAGCTCGCGCTCGGGCCACTCCGCCGCCGTGTCATATATCGGCGCGATCGACGGCAGCACCGTCTCGCCCACGACGTAGTATGACTCTATCGCCGGGTCAACGGCGTAATCATACGACACGTCCGTCTGCCCGTCCTTGTTGATGAAGCCGTGAATCATCACAAGATACCTGCCGTCGCGGCGCATGCGCTCCGCCGTGGGGACGATCTCGTCCTTGGAGATGTCGATCCTTCTGTACTCCTGCATACTTCATATCACCTCTTGTACGAAAATGAAAAATTGCACTGTCAGTTTATATATGAAAAACCGAAGTTTTTAACATATCCTCGGAAGCTGTGCGCCGGTGAGCTTTTGCAGTATTCTCCGCCCGCCGAACGCCGTGTCCGTCACGACGCGTCCGGGATAGTCCGCCGTCACCGTGCCGATGACCGCCGCCTCTCTGCCAAGCTCGACGCTTTGCAGCGCCGCAAGGGCGCGCGCCTCATCCTCCGGCGCGACGACGGCGAGTATTTTCCCCTCGTTTGCGCAGTACAGCGCGTCCAGCCCCAGCATATCACACGCGGCGCGAACCTCCCCGCGCACGGGGATGCCCGCCTCCGTCAGCTCTATGCCCAGCGCCGTGCCCTCAACGAATTCGTTGAGCGTCGTCGCGATGCCGCCGCGCGTAGGATCGCGCAGCACGCGCACGGCAGCGCCGGAGGAGAGCAGCGCCGCGCACAGCGCGTTGAGCGCCGCGCAGTCGGAGCGTATATCCCCCTGCATCATGCCGCTGCGCGCGAGCATGACCGCCGTGCCGTGATCGCCGACCGTGCCGGAGACGAGCACCCTGTCGCCCGCACGCATCGCGCGCGGCGAAAGACCGGGGTATCTGAGAAAGCCGATGCCGGAGGTGTTGATATATATCTTGTCCCCGCGCCCGCGCTCAACGACCTTTGTGTCGCCCGTAACGACCGCGATGCCTGCCGCGTCCGCCGCCGCGCGTATGGAGGCGACGATGCGCGCCAAATCCTCGGCGGCAAAGCCCTCTTCTATTATAAATGCACAGCTGAGATATTTCGCCTCCGCACCGCACACGGCAAGATCATTCACCGTGCCGCACACGGCGAGCTTGCCTATGTCCCCGCCGGGGAAGAAGATGGGGTCAACGACAAAGCTGTCCGTGGAAAAGACGAGCGTTTCCGCGCCGCAGACTATCGCCCCGTCGCCAAGCTCCCTCAGCGCCGGATTGTCCAGCGCCGGGACTATGAGCCTCTCTATAAGCTGCGCGGTCTTTTTTCCGCCGCTGCCGTAATCGAGCGTGATTATATCGTCCATCGTCTCTCTCCTATACCCCACGGTATTTGTACGCGGCGGCGCACGCGCCCTCCGACGACACCATGCACGGTCCAACAGGCTCCTCCGGCGTGCACGCCGTGCCCCAGAGCGGGCAGTCTGCGGCGCGCATTCTGCCGCATATCACGTCGCCGCAGCGGCAGGCGGTGGGCGCGCTCTCCTCAACGGGCGCGATGCCGAATTTCCGCTCCGCGTCGAACGCGGAGAGCGCCGGCGCGAGCGCAAGCCCGCTGCCCTCTATCGCGCCGAGCCCGCGCCATATGTCCCGGCGCGGAACAAAGCACTCCGCCATTATCCTCTGCGCGAGAGCGTTCCCAGTGGGGGACACCGCGCGGGTGTATTCGTTCTCCAGCGCCGCCTCGCCCGCAGCTATCTGCCGCAGCAGACGGTACACGGCAAGAAGTATATCCTCTGCCTCAAACCCCGCGATGACCGCAGGCATATTATATTCCTCCGTCAGAAACGCAAAGCCGCGCGCGCCTATCACCGTGGCGACGTGCCCGGGGCAGATGAAGCCCGCAATGTCGAACCCCTCGCCCACCATCAGCGCGCGCAGAGACGGCTCAACGGTCTTGAGCATCGACCACACGGAGAAGTTGCAAACGCCCTCCTCCTGCGCGGTGAGAACAGCGGCGGCAGTGCCGGGGGCGGTCGTCTCAAACCCGATGCCGAGGAACACGACCTCTTTCTCCGGGTTGTTCCTTGCCAGTGCCACCGCATCGACGGGGGAGTAGACGATCTCCACCCGTGCGCCGAGCGCGCGGCGGCGGGCAAGGCTGTCGCCCTTTCTCGTCCCCGGAACGCGCAGCATATCGCCGTAGCCGGCAATGATGACCTCCGGGCGCATGGCGAGTGCGAGCACTGCGTCGATGACCTCCGGCGGCGTGACGCACACCGGACATCCCGGACCGCTCAAAAGCTGCACATTTTCCGGCAGCACCGCGCGCAGCCCGGAGCGGGCGATCGCCATGGTGTGCGTGCCGCACACCTCCATCAGCTTCACGCTGCCCAGCGGCAGCGCGGCGATCGCCGCGAGTACGCGAGAGCGTGCCTCAGAGATGTCCGAGCGCATCGGCGACCTCCCCCCAGCTCTCCAAATCCTCAAGCGCCTGCTGCTCGCCGAGGCGCTCGATGGCAAAGCCCGCGTGCACGATCACGTATTCGCCGAGCTTGGGCGCGTCGATGAAATCGACGCGCAGCTCCCGCCGCATGCCCATCGCCTCGCCGACGGCGCGCTTGCCGTCTATCTCGACCAATTTCAAAGGTATCGCAAGACACATAGCTTTTATCCCTTACCTGTATTGTGCGTTTTCAAGAGCGTACTGCGCTATCATAAGCTGCCCAAGGGACAGCCCCTCGTCGTTTGCGGACACGCGGCTGTGATGGTACACCTCAAAGCCCTCGTCTCTCAGCCGCGCGGGGAGACGGTGCATAATGTACATATTCTGAAAGCTCCCGCCGGAGAGAACGACGCGCGTCAGCCCTGTTTTCTCCCGCGCGAGGCGGCACTGCGCCGCGCCGACCTCGATGAGCGTGTTCATAAATTTTGCGGCGATGACCCCGGCGGTGACACCCGCCGCGCACTCCTGCGCAATTTCGCATATCATCTCGCGCCAGTCAAAGCGCAGCGGCTCACCCGTGATGGTGACGGGGTAGTGCGCGGTTATGCCGCGCTCCGCCGCCGCCTCCAGCAGCACCGCGCCCTGACCCTCGTAGGAGCAGCGCTCCTTTATCCCGGCAATGGCGGCAACGCCGTCGAACAGCCGCCCCATGCCCGACGAGAGCGGGCAGTTCAGCCCTGCTTTAAGCTGTGCGGCGAGCATATCGGCGCTCTGCATATCTGCGGCAACGCACCCCGCCTCGGACAGGAGCGCGAAGCCTGCGCGAAAGCTCTCTTTTACGGCGCGGTCGCCGCCGATGAGCGGGATGGGACGTATGCTGCCGAGGCGTTCAAACCCCGCGTAGCCGCCCGCGAGGCACTCCGCGCCCCAGCTCGTCCCATCCGTGCCGTAGCCCGTCCCGTCCCAGACGAGGGCGATCACCTCACCCGTGAGGCGGTTGTCCGCCATGCACGCCGCCATGTGCGCGTGATGGTGCTGCACGCGGATGAGGGGGATGCCGCCGCGCCTTGCGCGGCGCTCGGCATACTCCGTGGACATATAGTCCGGGTGCATATCGCACGCGACGGCGCGCGGAGTTATATCAAAAAGCCGCTCGAAATGCAAAATCTGCGCCTCGTAGCTTTCAAGCGTTTCGTAGTTTTTCAAATCACCTATATGCTGGCTCGGGAAGATATAGTCCTCCTTGGAGAGGCAGAAGCTTGCTTTCTGCTCCGCACCGCAGGCAAGGATACGCGTGCGGCTCTCCTCCGACTTCACGGGGAACGGCACATACCCGCGCGAGCGCCGCGCGAAATACTCCCGCCCGTCCAGCACCCGGCACAGCGAATCGTCGCAGCGGGTCTGAATGTCGCGATCGTGCAGCAGAAAGCCGTCCGCAATGCCGCGCAGCTTCTCGACCGCCTCGCCGTTTTTGTACATGATGGGCGTGTCGGAGAGGTTGGCGGAGGTCATGATGAGCATATCTATATCATCGCCGAAGAGCAGATAGTGCAGCGGGGTGTACGGCAGCATCACGCCGACAAAGCCGTTCTCGCTGATATGGGCAAGGTCAACATCCCCGCGCTTTTTCAAGAGTACGATCGGGCGGCGAAAGCCAGTGAGTATGCGCTCCTCGTCCGCGTCAAGCTCGCATATCTGCCGCACGGCGGCAGCGTCCCGGCACATGACGGCAAAGGGCTTCTCGTCGCGCTGCTTGCGGCGGCGCAGCTCCCTTGTTATAGCCGCATCGTCCGCGCGGCAGGCGAGGTGTATTCCGCCCAGCCCCTTCACCGCGATTATCTCTCCCGCCTTCACCGCGCGCCGCGCGCTCTCTATCGCGTCGCCCGGAAGCGCCCTGCCCTCGCGGTCGAGGAAGAACACCCTCGGTCCGCATACGGGACAGCAGTCGGGCTGCGCATGGTAGCGCCGGTTCTCAATGTCGTGATATTCCCTGTCGCAGTCGGGGCACATGGGGAACGCGCCCATCGAGGTCTTTATGCGGTCATACGGCACGTCCTTTATGATGGTGAAGCGCGGACCGCAGTTGGTGCAGTTGATAAACGGGTAGCGGTAGCGCCGGTCGGTCGGGGTAAAAAGCTCACGCAGGCAGTCGTCACAGATGCAGATGTCGGGGGAGATGAGGGTGTCGCGCGTCGCCTCGCGGCGGCTTTGGCGTATCTCAAACCCGTCAAAGCCGGCAAGCGTTTTGGAATACTCCGGCTCGACGCTCTCTATCACCGCCAGCTTCGGCGCCATCTCCGGCACGTCGCGCACAAAACGCTCCAGTGCCTCGCGCTCACCCTCCAGCTCCAGCTCCACGCCGGAGGAGGTGTTTTTTATGTACCCGCGCAGCCCGTAGCTGCCCACAAGCTTGTGGATGAACGGGCGGAAGCCCACGCCCTGAACGATCCCGCGTATTTTCAGACTTAATCTTTCCAATTCGCTGCCCTGCGCTCTCATCCGATATGTCTTTGGACATATCCCTCTGCTGTTAGTTAAATATCAAGCATAGTATATACGGTAT
>CAVGKI010000035.1:0-13053 GCA_963629655.1 Butyricicoccaceae bacterium
CGCCGAGGCTTCGCCCTATGCGCGCGGCGGAAATAAGCTCCTTCATAAACTCCGGCTGCTCCGCTTTGAGCTCGGCAAACTCGTCCACTATGATTATCAGATGGGGCAGCGGCTCCTTTACCTCGCCCTTTTTATACTTCGTTATATATTTGTCAATATGATTTACATCTGCATCGGCAAAGTATCTCTGACGCTTTTGCAGCTCCGCCTTTATCGATTTGAGCGAGCGGTCTATCTCCTTGCCGTCGATATTGGTTATCGCGCCGACGAGGTGGGGCAGCTCCCTGAACTGATTGACCATGCCGCCGCCCTTGAAGTCGATTATCACGAAGCCCACCTCATAGGGGTGGAAAAGCGTAGCCATCGCCAAAATATAAGTCTGCAATATTTCCGACTTACCTGAGCCGGTAGTTCCCGCGACAAGACCGTGCGGTCCGTGCGCCTTATCATGCAGGTCAAGATATACTATGCCCGACTTGGACACGCCAAGCGGCGCTGCCATCGACTTGGACACCTGCGTGGATGCCCAGCGCTTTTCAATGTCTATATCATCGACGGCGATAATATTCAGCATCTCAAACATGCTGATATTCTTCGTCAGTGTGCCCTCAAGCGACAGCTCCTCGGTATAGACCGGAGCGAGAATGTCAATTATATCCTGCGTTTCCTTTTCGCTGATGCGCGGGTACTCAAACTCAATTAGCGAGCTCTTCCCCGTCGCGTCGCTGAGCTCGGCATTCTGCGCATCGACGATATTTATCACCGAGGTGCAGCCCATGGGAATGTCCGCCTGCGTCCTGCCGAAGAAAACGAAAGTTATGCCCAAGCCGCCGGCATTGTCAACAAACTTGGATATAGGATGATTCCTAAAGCCGTATTCGTCGTACACGAACACGACGATGTGCGGCGTGCGCTTCTTGCTCTGCTGTCTGAGTGTCAGCTCCTTGTATATATACTCAAAGACGACATTCTTACTTTCGTCGTTCGTGACGACCGTGCGGCTGCCTATCGCCTCGCAGTACACCTGCGGCATGAAGCGAAACCAGTATACGCGCTCCTTATGCTCCGGCTCTGCGACGAACACGAGCTTTACATCGCTCTCATACTGCCGCGCCGCAATATCCACGACAAGATTTTTCAGAAAATCAAAGCAGAACTGCTCCTCGCCGACGATGCCTATCGCGTTGGCGTCCTTCAGCCCGCAGACTATCGGCGCATCCTCGATGTAGCGATACTCCTCGCACAGCTCCTCGGGGAGCTTCTGCAGCTCGTCCTCGATCTCCAGCTTTTCCTGTTTGTGGTAATTTATCTCCCGCGCCGATTTTACCGCGCCCGTTCCGAGGCGGACGCTGAGGAAATCCTCGTCCTCCGGGCGGCGGTCAAACAGGGTGGAGGCAAAATCGTCAAAGCGCTCTATCTCGTCCGGCTGGGAAATATATTTCGCGTTCAGCGCTTCCAGTTCCTCTTCCCGGCAGTTTTCTATTTCGTCCTTTTTCCGCTCAATGTAGGAGTTATACGTCTCTATTCTGTCTGCGGTCTTGGTCTTGAAATCCTTCTTACCCTCGACCACGCCCATCACCGCCGTCACGATCGACATGATGCCGGACAGCGCGGAGAAGATGATCATCGAGCCGCCCTTTGACGCCATGAATATCGACGCGACGAGCATACCCATTGACGGCAAAAGGCGCGTCAGGAGGTTGTTCTTCGGCTTTTCGGGCTTTGCCGGAGGGTCGAGGATCTCTATATTCTCGTCGTTTATGAGGGTTTTCATGCGCGTGCTGCGGCTGAACTTGGGATAGCCGTTATGCGCCGGACGGTCGGTATAGCGGACGGAATTGACGGACAAGCCGTCCTTTATCTGCGTCCAGACGCGCCCGTCCTTGATGCAGAAGAAGAAATCCGACACGGAGATGAAATCTCCGTCCTTTACCAGATCCCCGGAATGCGCTCTTTTCCCGTTGTGCAGAACGCCGTATGAGGAATTTTCGATGTTGAGGGTATATGCGTTGCCCTTGCGCGTAAGTATAATGCTGTCGCGGCTGACATATTCGCTTGACAGCACAATGGTGTTATCCGGCGCGCAGCCGATGTGTATCTCCGGCTGGTAATACGTATCAATAAGGCGCTCATAGCGGATATTCCCGTCGTCAAAGTCGACGAGAAAATCGATGAAAAACACCGTGTTGTCGGATTCAAAATACTTGACTTCCAGCAGGTCGCCGTTTTCAAGCTTTTTCATCATCAGCTTGCGTATATCGCCGACCGTCAGATATATGCTGTCCGAGCACAGCACCGTCCACTCTCCGTCGGTCTTGGTGAACAGCAGCTCTATCTGCCCGAAGAACAGATCCTTGCGCAGACGCACGTCGCAGTCGAGCCCCGTGCCGATTTTCATCTGGCGCATATCCGGCGACAGCTCTATTTCCTTATATACGTTTCTGCCGGAGATGACGATTTTATATCTGTTGTCCACGCTGCTCGCTCCTACTCTGTAAAGTTAATGACGCTGCCGTTTCTCAAGCCGAACTCCGCAAGTGTCTTGCTCCCGCGGAGAAGAATCATCGGCTTTTCCGCCTTGAGATAGCAGTTGTTCATGTCCGCGAAGTCAATATTCAGCTCATACGCCGAATTGAGCGCGGTGACAAGCTCATTCGCCGTTATCGAAAGCGGGACTTCGAGATCGACAGACACGCCTCTGTCAATTATGTTGAACGTAATTACCGCCTTTTCCCTGTCCATTGCCATTGTCCTCGCCCCCGTTCTATACCAGCAGAAACGCTATTTTCTGCATACTGTTGTCCCGCATAAAATCTTCGCAGGTCAAGCTGTCATAATTTTCAAAGTGTTTGATGTATTCGTTGATCGCGTGCCCCACGGCGTTCTCCATATCCGATGCATGCTCATCCTCCGCGCAGTCGTTGCAGAGGAAGATGTACTTTTCACTGCCTATGCCGTTTATGTTGGAGACAAAGAGCCTCGTCGCGAAAACCGACGACGCGGTCTTCTTCGTGACAACTATCGCTTTATCGGCAATTTTGAGCAGCAGCGCAAGATTCTCGTCAAACCCGGAATTTACATCGACAATGACGAAGTCATACATGTTTGAGCGCTTCGCCGACTCCGCCAGAACGGCAAACATTTTGAACGGAATGCCAAGCGACATCAGCGCCGATTTGAACGGCGGGATATACGCGAACGTCTCCTTGCGCACGGTCTGCTTTATATCATTGAACATATTCAGATTGGGATTTGCAAGCCGGGCATATACCGAGGCATCGCCTATCGGGCTTCTGTCCGTCAAAAGGCGGTGGAACGTTTGCAGCTTGTCCGCATTGATGTACAGCACCTTTTTGTAATTCTTGGTGAGGCAGGCGCTGATGCCCATCGCGACGGTGGTTTTGCCCGTTCCTCCCGCCGCCGAGCACACCACAACGATTTGCGTTTTCTTTTTGTTAACCTTGTTGACGTCAAGCACATCTGCGCACTTGCCCGTTATTTCATTGTAGATTTCCTTTATACTGGTATATTTATATATGTAATCGACCAACAGAGAGCCCGAGCCTACCGCTTCGGTCGGCTGCTCTGTCATGACGAATATTCTGCCGATGTTATGGCGCAGAAGCCGTTCCGAATACAGCTCCTCCGAAATGATGAGAATGTCAGCTTTTTGCGGTGATGAGAAAAAGCTGTCCAAAAATGCGGGGTCGGTTATTATTTCAATATCCAGCTTGTCGAAATATTCTTCCGCAAACTTGAGCTGAAGCGGCGCGATATAGCTGTAATCAGTGTCCGCAATAATTATCCTTGGCTTTGGCATCGCATGCCTCCTATATTATCTCTACGCGGAAGTCACTGTCTGCCAGTCTGACCTCGTACCCGTTTTCCAGCTTGCACGGCGAATGCGGCACGAGCTGTTTTTTGTTTACGTATGTATGATTTGAGCTGTTTAGATCTATGATGTAATATGCGCCCTCGTGATAGATTATCTTGCAGTGCAGACGGCTTATCATTCTGTTGAAGGATATAACCCCATCGACCTTGTCCGGGTGCTTGCCGATAAAATACTCGTCCTTTGTCACCGTAATGGTCTGATTGACCGGCGCATTGATTGCTATAAGGCTGCACTTTTTCCCGCGGCGGCTTTCCCGGGCACTGCTGCCGCCGCTCTTGGCGACACCGCTCCCCAGAATGTCCGCGAGCTCATCGAGCCCAAGCATCCCGTCTGCCAGCTTTTGCGCAAGCTTTTCCGTTCTCTCCGTTTTCAGATTCGCATGTAATGACGGAAGCTCCGCCAGAGACGTGCGCAGCTCATTTTCAAATGAGAAGAAATCCTCATAGTTTTTCTTGGCGACAGGCATATAAACAAGCGACACATCGCCGTTCGCGGTGTCCACATATATGCGGCCGAGATCGCCGTCTATGCTCTGGCAGGAGAGGAAGCCGTTGCTGTTTACCTCCACGACGTCATGCAGCAGGTTGCGGACAATTTTGATAAATGCATCGCCGTCTATTCTGCCGAGGAGCGCACTCAGGGGCTTTGCGCTGCCGGGGATATAATAGAGCATGATTTTGCCGTTATACAGCATTTTCATGCACTTGACAAAGCTTCCGCTCTGCCCCTGAAGCACCTTATACTCCGTCGGTAAAAACATACTGTTGTCATTGAGGACATAGGCAAAGCACGAGCTGCTCTCTACATATGTCAGCACACCTTTTTCAAGCAAGTTGTTCATCGTGTAATCCTTTCGTGCCGCCCGCCGTCCATAGAGGCTTACCGGCAGAACATGAAGGCACTGCCCTGCCGGTAATATTCATTGTGTGTTATCTGAGGTGTGCCGCGGTCTCCTCTTCCTCTTTCTTCTCTCTGCGTTTCTTCATGAACGGGATAAATATACCCGTGAACGCCGCGAGGAACAGCACTCCGCCGACCGTGCCCCAGAAGAGCGGCTTATTCCCGTAGAACCGTGCGAAGAAGCTTGTAGATACGAGTATCGACCCGACCATCTTGTACGCGCTGGTGAAGCCTTCCGCATCCGTGTCGGTTACGTTGCCGGCAAGGTCCTCAATCACGATGCGCACGGACTGCGCGCGGGTGGACTCCAAAATCGTGATAACGCCGTTGTAGTTGTTGGGGTCAGCGGAGAAGTTCGTGATCTCCTCATACAGCTCACCGTTGACATACACCTTTATCGATTTCAGCCCAACGGTGTCATACGCCGTATACTTCACATCGACGCGCTCCGCGTTCAGTATCGCCTTTTCAAGTCCGGTAACGCCGGTCAGCTCGGGAGGCACGCTGTCAACATAGAACTGTATCTCCATGCCCTTGTAATTGGAGTTTTCGGGGCGGTTGCCCGCGGCATCCCTGGAGGACACAACGATTTTATATAAGCCGTCCTCCTTGAAGTTGTCCTTGCTTATCGTGTAGGCGTACTCATACCAGCCCTTTTCGCCCCTGTCATTCTTGACGGTTTTGTCCGTCTCGTTTGCCTTGATCTGCTTGACGGTGAAGATCGGGTTGCTTATGAGCTTGCCGTCGCGGGTTATCTCCACCTTCATCGAGCCGTCAATGAGCTTGTCGGCATTATACTCGGTGAGCGTGAGATCCTGCGTGATTCCCTTGACGTACTTGCCGCCATTCTTTATCAGCTCGCGCAGATAGTTGCCGTACTCATACACCGAGCCGAAGCGGTTGAGGGTAAACGTCGCCGTGGCAGAGGCGGAGTTCGTCGCCTTGTCGGACACCGTTGCAATCACAGTGTAGATACCGTCGTTATCCTGTGTTTTGGTGAACGTGTCGATATACGCCATACCGCCCTCGGCATCGGTATCCAATTTGCCGACAAGGAACTTTTCAGTGACATCAACGTCTTTCTCTCCCAAACGGGTTCTGAGTATCTTTATATTGATGCCGCTGTAATTCGTGTCGAAGAAGCTGATGGTGAGCACGGCATCGTCCTTATACGCACATCCGTCGCACGGCGCGCCGTTTATCTGTATCTCGGGCGCTTCTATCTTCGTGTCGAGAACCAGCTTGCCGGATTCGTATGCATTCATGCCGTTTCCGGCGTAGTCCATGCCGGTGATCTTCACGAGATAATCCCCGTCGGATGTGAGGCTGAATGTGCCCTGATGATTGTCCGCATCGGTGGACTTCCACTTGATCCCCACCTGATTGTCGTTCACCGTCGCCTTGACGGTATCCTCAAAGAAGTTGGATTCCACAAGGCTTATCCCGACACCGATCTGAGAATTGAAGAACTTCGTGTCTCCCTCGGTGTTGACAACGCCGCTCAGCGCGACCTTTGCGGTCGGGCTTATGGTGTCGTAGACGATTCTCGTGCTGTCGTCCTTCCCGGTGGCGGCATTGCCGCAGCGGTCGGTCAGTGTAATCTCCAGCGTGCCGTTGAGCTGTTCGGTCGCTTCGTCAACTTCGCTCTTGGGAAGCAGGATAGTGCCTGTGAACGTTGACGTTTTTTTGTCTCCATCCATGACTTGTGTCAGCTCAAATGCGCCCTCCAGGCTTTCAGCGTTCTTGTCGCTGACATATACGGTCTTGTTGTCCTTCGTTTCGGTTTTGGCACGGGTGTAGACAAATGTTCCCTCTTTTACGCCAGAGACAGCATCTTCGACCGTTACTGTCACTTCTATATATTTATCTTTGTTCCAGAAGCCATACCTGATTCCATCAATAATGGACTCTATCCATTTGCCTATGCTGTCGGCTTTCCCCTTGTTAGCATCTTTTATGTTGTAGCTGACCAAGACTGTGCCCGGATCGCCGGCTTCTGTTTCGCCCGTTTTCGGTGCGTTGGGGGCTGTGCGGTCTATGGTGAAAGCAGGCTCATAGTTCTCTTTCTTTTTCCATTCTTCATCAATTACCGCTTTATTGCCAGCCAAATCTGCAAATGCAAAATCGGGGTCGAAGTTGAAGGCATAGTTTGCCTCGCCATCAAACGTCACAGCCACAGTGCGCGTGCTTCCGTTCACTTTCCACTCGTCATCAACCGTGACGTTTTTTTCGATAGACGCGGTGGTCACGTCTGTTGCCGTGATCATGTTTTCGATGTTATTAGTTTTCACCGACTCGTCATCAAAGTTCACTTCCTTGACGGTTATAGTTGCGATTCTCTTCGCAAAGTCTTCGGCATTGTAATACGTCTTTTTCAGCCCGTCTTCATATTCAACACTGACCTGCGGAGCGGTAACGTCAATGACAGGGTGATTCTTGGGCAATGTTATGTTCTTTGACTCTAAAGGTCTTCCGAGGTAGTCCTTATACTCTACCGTCAGATTGTATTCGCCCTCATCTTTCACGACAAATTCGGCGTAGTAAGTGTCTTTCGTTTCCTTATCCTTGGTAAATTTGAGTTCGCTCACAGGCACTATGTCTTTCCCGTCGCACGTACCAGTTACCTTCACACTCTTTTCGTTGAAGAAGTTGTCCGTTATCTTCACGGTATACTTGACATTGCCCTTTATGTAGTCTTTATTGTCGACAGTCTTGCCCTGGTCGTTTTCATACTCTGCCGCGTAGGTTAGTGCCGCTGTAGCAGGCGTTTTGTCAATGATAAGCTCTTCAGTATACTTATATGTTCCATTCTTAACGCCTTCGCCGACCATCTCGTTTGTCGCCTTGTCTGCCGCATAGATGCTGAAAGTATACTCACCGTCATCACTCAGAGTGAACGATCCGGTATATGTCGTGCCTTCATCTGCACCTGCCTCCGGTGCATTCGGAGACCAAGTTATCTTCGGCGTTTCTATCACGTCATCGTTCTTTGTCACGGTGAGCTTGATATCTTCGCTCTCGATGTTCTCCTCGGTCAGCTTGAAGGACACGGTCACATCGTTGTCATAATAGCCTATTTTATTTTCATCATCCTTAACTTTTGCCGCGGGGACAACGACGTCGCTTATCACAGGCGCTACAGGGTCAATAATGACATTGGCATCTTTCTTGGTTCCATCCGTGTTATCCTTGACATAGATGGTCACCGTGTCGTATGCATTCTTCTCATTCCCAGCATTGTCGGTAACCGTTGCCTTTATTGAGCCCTTATTCTGTCTGAGTTTGAGTGTATTAAGCAGGTCTTTACTTCCTTTAATCGTAAATGTGCTTGAGTATATCCCCGTCAACTTATCGTACGCGATACCGCTATCAACTTTGATGGCTTTTTCGGAGTTCATCGGCACATCGTCAGACGTTTCGCCTGCGTTATACGTCAGGTTACCTGTGCCGTCAAACCACCATGTAAAGCTTGCAACTCCGGACAAATCATCGGTTGCAGACAGCTTGACCTTCATTTCCTCCTTGGCTATGCCGAGGGTTATAACCTGATTTACCTTATTTACCCACGACGCGCCCTCATACACAACCGTGAAGTTATCCGGAGCAACTGTATCAACCTTGATTGGGTTTCCTTGGGCATCTACTATGTTTACCTTTGAATAAGCTGCTCGTTCCTCGCTGTTCTTTATATAGACATAATGCTCACTGCCGTTTTCCGTGAAGCTGACAGTATTGTCATAATCCGTGCTGTCAGATTTAGCGAGCGAGTAGCCTTCATTGGCGGTCACTGTGATGTCGGAGTTATACCAATCGCTGCCTTCCGCCTTAGTGGTGCTCACCGTATATGCCTTTGCCGCGTCAGCGCCGGCAATTACCGCCGGCTTTATCACCAGCGTATAGCTTGCCGTTGCCTCGCCGTAGAGGGTATGCCCTGCGCCATCTGTGCCAGCTGTTTTCTTCGCCGTAACGGTGTATGCACAGTCTGTCTCGCTTTCGGCGGCTTTCACCATTGCGAGCAGCCTGTTTTCGTCGAGTGTAAGCACTCCGGTTTTAGAGTCGCAAATTATTCCGCCGTCCACTCCGCCTTGGGCGGGGGCTATGGAATAAGTAACATCTCCGTTGTCGCCATCAACCTTTTTTGCCTCTTGTATGGTCAATCTTTCGCCGTAAAGCGTGTAATCTACGCTGGACTTCTCAAATTCCAAACTGCCTTCATTATAAAGGACAAGAGTGTACTTGAGTTTTTTCGCGTCATCTATATATTTATTCGTTGGTGTATTGTTTTCATACACCTCTGCAGTGAATGTGTACACACCCGCAGGTGTAGTTATATCTTTCTGATTCCACGTAACCTTGCCGTCTGTACTAATAAGTATTCCTTTGTCCGCTGTCGCGTCCACGTCATAATGTATACTAAAGGTTTCGTCTTTCAGCTTGTCATTATAATACATTCCATCATCAAATTTTGCGCTGAAATCCACCCCGGTTGCGCCATCGGCGAGCGAGCATTCCGCAGAGCTGATCTCTTTTTTCTCTTCTCCCTCACCTGAGGTCTTGTAGTGGATTATTTTTGTGTCTGACGGTGTTATAGTGATTTTATAGGTTTGTTCGATTGTCCTGTAATTGGTTGTATCAGTCGGCGTGACCGTTACGCCAACTTCACACTCTCCCACGTCTTTTACTTTAGGGCATTCTGTCACCGGCTCGCTGTTGAGAGTATATTCTACTTTGGCGTCAGTCAATGTTTTAACCTTGACAAGGTCAGGTTTATTTATATTATATTTTCCTGTCCATCCTCCATCTGCGGTTTGGGAAAGTCCGTCCCCCTGCGACACTTCTGCCGGTGTGCCCTGGACAATCTTTACGTTGTAGGTATTGTTGTATTCGTTATACCCTGTCGCGTTGACAGTGACACCCACACTATATTCTTTGCAGTCTTTTGCGGTGGGTATGCCAGTCGTTGATACGCCGCCCAGCGTATATGTTACCGTCGCACCGTTTGGAAGTTTCGCCGTGTCCACAGTGAGCAGCTCCTGCTCTTTGCCGTTGTATGTAAGTTCCTTGACGGTAAACGCATCCCCAAAACCAGCATTAGACGGTGTGAGCGTAACATTTATGTTCTTATTAACCGGCGTAGCAGAGCCGCTATATTTTTCATAATTATCCGCTGTAACTGTCAGGGTGAACGGACCTGTAACATCCTCAGCAACATTAAACGTCGCCACACCATTACCGTTAGTAGTCTGGCTAGCGTCTCCCAATGTAACACTTGCCCCGCTGACAGCTGCACTGTTGACTCCCGTCACGGTCACGGTATAATTCGCATACGCGGATGCCGCCGCATACGGTGCCATGCCCAGCAGCATTACCAGCGTGAGCGCAAATGCCAGCGTGCGCTTGAAGCCGTGCTTTGTTTCCATCCTCATCAGTGTTTTCCCCCATTATAAATTGATTTAAAGCCGTGTATCACGGCGAAAGTATTCCCGTTCAAAAGGCAGTGCATACTCAGTGAAAGCGCCAGCACAAACAGCTCAACAAAATATAAAAACTGGTTTTGCGGCGGGCGCGCCGCCAGATATACCGCCCCCGCGATGCCAAGCACGAGCAGCGCATCCGCCGCAGCCGCCGCCCTGTTTGAAAAGAACCGCAGCGCACCGAGCCGCCCGCGTTCAGCCGTGCCCGTGCGCGAGGCATATTCTCTCGTCTCCCTTGCCGCCGCAGCGGCAAGCACAATTCCCAAAATCAGCGTCAGCCAGAATACCGCGCCCAGCAAAAACACGCTCACATCCCGCGCCGTTCCCACAAGCTCCGTAAACGGATCCATCAGCAGGAAGGTGCAGGAGAAAATGACAAAGCACAGCGCACTTGCATAAAATCGCCTTTTTATCGTTCTCATCTGCTTCATTTGATCACCTCATCCGTATGCACCATAACGACGGAATCGAGAATCGTCAGCTTCACCCCGCCGCTGCGGCGCGTTGCCGCCGCCGGAGGAACCGTACCGTCGAGCAGGTCGGTCGTCGCGCGTTCCTCCCCGGGGGACAGGTTCGTCGTCCCCTCCGTCTCCGCCGATGCCGCGCCGCCCTTGGCGCTGCCATGCGGCATATCCGCGCGGTTGCCGTTGAGCAAGCCGGTTTCCGGTCTGTCGTCCGCGTCGATGATAAGCGGCGCTTTCTGCTCCTCCTTACTCTTTTGCCGTTTTCCCCGTGCCGTATGCGTCTTTTTCTCCTGCGCGTCTGTCGGCTGTATCGCGTCCGTCGTCTTTCCGCGCGTCTTGTTTCGCTTGCTCGGCTCGTATATGTGGAGAACGCCCGCCTTCTCGTTGGCGGCGCGGCGCTTTGCCAGCGCGCGCTTTGCCGTCAGCCCCGACAAGTCGCCGTATACGGACGGTATATTGAAAAAGAAAAAGAAGAACACCGCCGCCGCGAGGAACACGCCCGCCGCCGCGAACGATACCGTTGATATAGTAGTCAGTGTCTCAGCCATTCAAATGATCACACTCCCGTGAATGTTGTTGCCTGCATTTGCGCCGGTATCAGGTGTCCTCCCTGACCTCCAAGTTGCCGTATGCGCGGTCGACCGCCTCCCGGCAGCTCTCGTAGTTGTCCAATATCTCCTGCTGAAGCTTTTTTGACAGCTCCTTCTGCACGCTCAGATTTTTCGTCTTGTTATACACGTTGCTGAGCATGGACAGCACCGTGTTCTCCTCCATATTCACCGAGGCAAGGCTCAGCCGCTGGTCATAAATGAGCACGAAAACGCCGTTATACAGGGACAGCTGGTCATACGCCCCCGCTTCCCTGACGCTGTCTATCGAGGATTTTATCACCGCGAACAGCTCTTCAAAGTTCTCCTTTGATGCCTCCTCCACCGTTGCGGAGTTGAGAATGTATTTCTTATAGAAAGCGCATATCTGATAGTAGCATTCGGAAAGCTCCGTCTGCGAGAAATCCGGGCTGAGCCGTTCGTTATCGTGATTCTCCGCGAAGAACGGGTACGCCTTTTGAACGCGATTGGAAACACTCGACTCGCCGTCGGCGTCAGTGTAATAGTTGAAGTACATCATGCCAATCTTGTAATTCAGCTCGGCATAATCGGCGCTTGCTTTGTCAAAGCCGTCCTTTCCGGCATTGTACAGGGCGAGAAACTGGTCGTTTTCCTCCTTGCCGAAGTGCCCCTGGCTCTCATACGCCTCCAGCAGCTTCACATAGCCCCGCGTGTCATGGGGAAAAATCCCTATTGCCTTGATGTAGCTCTCCGGCGAATCCACCGCCGCGATCAATGTTTCATACTCGCCTGCGTTTATATTTCCGGCAACGGTGCGGCATACAAACCCGCTTAAAAGCGCCGTCGCGCTTATTATCAGCATTATCAGGAATGTCCACAGCTTGCGACTTTGCCTGCGCTTATAGTCGCGCGTTATAAGCTCCGGATGCTCCAGATCGTAGAGCAGCTCCGTGCAGGACTGGTAGCGCTTCTCCGGCGCAGGCTGCACGCATTTGTCTATTATTATCTCTATTCCCTCGGACAGCTCCGGCTTCCACTGCCGCACGGGGTAATACATATAATCCTTCGGGCGCGGGTCGACCCCCGTGAGCAAATGGTGCATCGTCATGCCCAGCGCGTATATATCCGAGCGGGCATCGGTCTGCCGTGAGCCGTACTGCTCCGGCGGGGCATAGCCGTTTGTGCCGAGCACCGTCGTGTCTGCAAGATTGTTTTCCTTATATTCACGCGCTATGCCGAAGTCGATTATCTTGATATTGCCCTCCGGCTTGAGCATTACGTTTGCCGGCTTCATGTCGCGGTATATGATGGGCGGCTTCTGCCCGTGCAGATAGAGCAGCGCATCGCATATCTGCTTGCTCCACTCTATGACCGTTTCCTCCGGCTGCGCGCCGTATTCCGCGAGGATCTTGTCCAGAGACTCGCCCTCTATATAGTCCATGATTACATAGATGGTGAGACTGTTGTCGATAATGTCCACAATGCGCGGAAGCGCGGGGTGGTCGAGCCGTTTTATAAGATTCGCCTCGGCAAGCAGACTGTTTACAACGACCTCGTCATTCTTCCCGCTGCCCTTTTTCCGTATCTCCTTGACCGCCCACTGCTTGTTCAGGCGCTTGTCCATTGCCAGATAAACCACGGACATTCCCCCGCGGCCTATCTCCTTGAGTATCTCATATTTGCCGTCTATTACGGTTCCTATCGGCGTCATCCGGCATCACCTCAGTCTGCTTTTATCAGTATGACAGAGA
>CAVGKI010000035.1:13063-15127 GCA_963629655.1 Butyricicoccaceae bacterium
GTTATCACGCTCACGGCGCGCCTTGATCCTGTCTATCAAGTACCTCGCGTTGCCGTTCATGGCTTTCTTGTTCATAAGGTTTATCGGCGCAAGGCTCTCCAGCATCTCATTCTCGCTTATAACGTGCCTGAATCCGTCGGAGCAGAGCATATACACGCCCTTCTCCGTCCTGCCGCGAAATATCTCCGGCTCTATCTCCTTTGACGCGCCGACACACTGCAAAAGCACATTTCTGCGCTTATCCGTCTTTGCCTCTTCCACGGTCATTCTGCCGCTGCGTATTTCCCGCGCGATAAAGGTCTGATCCGTGGTGAGTTGCTTTATATCTCCGCCGATATAGTAAAGCCTGCTGTCGCCGACATGGACGCAAACATACTCCTCATCGATGAAGAGTATGCCTGTAAACGTCGTTCCGAGCTCCGTACCGCACTTTGCGCCATACGCCGCCAGCCTCACGTTCAAATCCTTGAGCATCAGCGCCCATTTTGCCCCTATCACTTCCAAATCGGGCATTTCCAGCTCATATGGCAGCTCCCTCTCGAACCAATCCGCAAACTCCGTCACCACGGTTTTGCTGGCAAGCTCACCCTTGTCCAAGCCGCCCATACCGTCGCACACGACCGCCATCAGCACCTCGCCTCGCGCAGATGAAGCGTGCTTGAGCAGAAGGCTGTCCTGATTGACACTTTTCGCTATGCCGATGTCTGAATTTACGGTCGCAATAAAACGCATTATCTGTTACCTCAATAATTGTTGGTCAGCAAACGTGGAAAACAAACTCCTCATTTGCCAAGCGGACTTTGTCGCCGTCCGCCAGCTCCGTCTCAATCTCGGGTTCTATCGGAGCACCGTTTACAAACGTTCTGTTTTTAGAGTTCAAATCTTTTATATAGTACCGCGTGCCGCGGGTTATCAGGTCTGCATGGCTTCTGCTGACGGCGTTGTTGCTGCTCACGAAATAGTCCACATAGCTGCGCTCTTTGCCTATACGGAAAACCGGCTTATTCAGCGGTATTTTCTCCCCGTCCAGGACACGCACAAGGTTTGCCCTCGCCTCGCGCGCCGGCCGCGCGGCGCTCACCTTCCCCGTTTCCTCTATCGGCTTGAGCAGATCCGTATCGAGCGAGGTCTCCTCCGTTCCGCCGGCAATGTCGGAGAAAAAATCCGCCGGCTTTTCCCAATCCTGTATGCCGCCCGTCTCTTCATCGTCCAGGGGACCCGTCGCAAGCTCAAAATCACTCTCCCTGAAGTCCTCATCCGAGCTTGTGCCGAAGGAATTGTCTTCCTCGCCGAGCAGACCTGTCGGGTTGTTCCAATCGTCATTGTAATGCTCAAAATACTTCTGCTGCTTGTCGGTTATAAACCCGCCGTCGTCCAGCGGTCCTCTGCGCAGCTTTGCCATGACGCTGCGATCCTCTTTTTCGATATAAGCGTCTATCTTTGCCGTGTCGAAGCTGTCCAGACCGCGCAGCATGAAGGCGAAGTTCTGTATGTAATCGTTTCTCTCGCCCTCAAACGGCTTCGCCGCATACACCACAGCCGACATAAAGCCCAGAAAATCCGCACCCGTAAATCTGTCGGACGAAACCGGCAAATAGAGGAACATCAGCTCCTCGGTCGCCTCAACAATGTATACATATTTCATGTCGAGGCATATGTTCTTCGCAAACAGATTGTTGCTGCGCATTTTTCTTGTTATGTCGGTTAGCTGCGCCATTATCAGCAGGAAATTGCTCTTTGTCAGCGGTTTTTTAAGTCTCTCGCTAAGACTTATCGCCGCCGGTCCCGTGTACTCAATAAGCCGTTTGCGCAGCTGTTTCGGTTTCAAAAGTCCGATAACGACCCTTTTTTGGAGAAGCTCAAGCTCGCTGGCGCTCAGCTGCTCAGAAAATGAAAGCCTTACTCTGACATTAAGTCTGCTGTCTTTTATCCGTGCAGAAATTTTCATAGCGTCTTCTCCAAAATAATACCGTGTCTTCTATGTATATAAAACATAAAATTATATAATCTGCGTAGAATCGGAACTTCTACGCAGATTTGCTAAAATTCTATAGCTTTATCCAA
>CAVGKI010000036.1:0-14202 GCA_963629655.1 Butyricicoccaceae bacterium
TGCTATGAACCGTCCCTTGCGAAGCAGGTAAAGGAGATGGGAATCTACCCGTACTTCCACGCGCTTCAGTCACGGCAGGACAAAGAGGTCGTGATGGAGGGCAAGCGCCGGATAATGCTCGGCTCGAATAACTACCTTGGGCTGACGACCCAGCCGGAGGTCATAGAGGCGGGAATAAAGGCGTTTGAGCAATACGGCACAGGCTGCTCGGGCTCACGCTTTCTCAACGGCACGCTTGAAATGCATCTTGAGCTTGAAGCGGAACTGGCAAGCTTTGTACATAAGGAGGGCGCGGTCACATTCTCGACCGGCTTCCAGTCAAATCTCGGCATAATCAGCGCCATTGTCGGGCGGACTGACTACGTTATATGTGACCGTGAGAACCACGCCAGCATATATGACGGCTGCAAGCTGTCCTACGGGAAAATGCTGCGCTATAAACACGCGGACATGGCCGACCTTGAAGCCCAGCTCCAGCGTGTGCCGGAGCAGAGCGGTGTGCTGATCGTGACGGACGGCGTGTTTTCGATGGGCGGAGATATTGCCAAGCTGCCGGAGATTGTAGCTCTTGCAAAGAAGTACGGCGCAAGAGTGATGGTGGACGATGCGCACGGGCTTGGCATTATCGGCGAGGGCGGACGCGGAACCGCAAGCTATTTCGGGCTTGACGACGATGTGGATATAATCATGGGGACGTTCTCAAAGTCTCTTGCCAGCCTCGGCGGATATATGGCGGCAAGCGAGAACGTGTGCGACTATGTGCGCCATAATTCAAGACCGTTTATTTTCTCCGCCTCCATCCCGCCCAGCGCCTGCGCAACGGCGCTGGCTGCTCTGCGGTATATCAAGGCGCACCCGGAGCTGCCCGAGCGGCTTCTCGCGCTTTCAAGCTACGCAAGAAACGGGCTGAAAGAACGCGGACTGCATATCCGTGAATCGCTCACGCCGATTATCCCGATATATACCTATCAGGCGGAAAACACGCTGAGAAAGGCAAAGGAGCTGTATGAAGCCGGCGTATATGTCAATCCCGTTCTCCCGCCGGCAACAGAGCCGACGGAGTGCCTGCTGCGCACGAGCTATATGGCGACGCACACCGAGGCGCTGCTTGACGAAGCAATGGATATAATAAAAGCCGTTCTTTGCGATGGCGGGCAGAGCTGACGCAACCTGAGCAGGCTACGGCGAAAGCCGCGTAGTATAAACGCAGAGCATAGGAGGGGAGGGGATGGGAGCGCAATGGCGAAAGACACGCGCCGCCGTGAAGCCGGCGCTGAAACGCGGCGCTGTATTTGCCTATATCGTGCAGCACACCGGCAAGGCGCGCCTCATCGGACGCGCCGAATGCAGCACCGAACGCTGCCGCCATTTCGCCCGTGCCTGTCAAATGCTCCGAAACCGTCTGCGCTCTGCCATCCTCGGCAATGTGCGCAAGATACGCTGCCATACCCACCTCGAATTTTGTAATATTTTACCAACATAGTAACATGATTTGCGCATGATTTCAAGAGGGAAAAACCGTTCTCTCATAAAATAATTGCTCCGAGGTTACGGCTATATTTCTCCGTCATTTTCGACGGACAGAATGACAATTTCGCTGTCGGGGAGCGCCGCCGGGCGTATTTTCAGCGATTTGAGATGAAAGCGTGCGGTGAGGTAATCAACATTTTGCCTGTGCTGTCCGATCATCTGGCTGAGCCTGGACGGCGCGACACCGAGCGTCACCGCACTTTCGCCCGCAATACGCGCCTCGGCGAGGAGCGCCGCCGCCCTTTCGCGCATTATACGGCTGCGCACAAGCTCGCCCAGCGCGGGATGGTACGCCCCGCCGGCCGCAGCGCCGCCGGACAGCTCCTCCGTCGGGTTAAGACCGAGGCGGATAATGGGTATGCCCGCGCGCTCGAACAGCGGCACTATCCGCGCGCAGTACTCCACCGCGTCATCGACGCTGTGCTCCTTATACCGCCCTGCCTGCCATAGATCATATAGCGCTGTGTCGCGCACGATGACCGTTGGATAGACACGCACGCCGTCCGGCGCGAGGGCGATGATGCGCCGCGCCGTCTCCTCGCACCGCTCCGGCGTGTCGCCGGGCAGCCCCGTCATCATCTGCAAAATGAGGCGGAAGCCCGCCGCGCGTATCGCGCGGGAGGCGTTCTCCACATCGGCGGCGGTATGCCCGCGCCCGGAGAGCACCAAAACCTCGTCGCACATCGACTGCGCGCCGAGCTCGATCGTCTCCACGCCGTATTCCCGCAGCCGCGCGAGCACTGCGCCGTCAATTGCGTCCGGGCGCGTGGAAAGGCGCACCGCGTCTATCTCCCCCGCGTCAAGATGCCGCTTCGCCGCGGCGAGCAGCGCCGTCTGCTGCGGCACGGGAATGGCGGTGAAGCTGCCCCCGTAAAATGCCAATTGCCGCTTTGCCCCCGTGCGGGGCAAGGCGGCGGCTCGCTCTATTGCTTTGTCAACATCGGCAGCCGCTGCGGGCTCGGTGCTGCCGGATATTCTGCGCTGGTTGCAGAACACACAGTCGTTCGGGCAGCCGAGGTGCGGCACGAACACCGGGATTATGCTCTCCCGCGCGCTCATTCGCCCATTCCCTCCAGCGCCTGACGCGCCGCCATCTGCTCCGCCTCTTTCTTCGTTCTGCCGCTGCCCTCGCCCGCCGCCGTGCCGTTGATGTACACGCCGAAGCGGAACATCTTGCAGTGGTCAGGTCCGCTCTCGCCGAGAAGCTCATAGCTTACATGCCCATCGCGCCGGCGCTGCACCAGCTCCTGAAGCCGCGTCTTATAATCGTCCGAGCAGTGCTGCTCCCCCAGCTCCGCGCGGGAGAGTATCTTCTCCATAATAAAGCGGCGGGACTCGGTCAGACTGCCGGTGTCGATATACATCGCTGCGATGATGGACTCCACCATGTCGGCGAGTATCGAGGCGCGCTCGCGCCCGCCGGTGTGCTCCTCCCCGCGTCCGAGGCGCATATACCGCCCCAGCCCCAGCTCAAGCGCCACGCGGTGCAGACTCGCCTCGCACACAAGCTCGGCGCGCAGGCGCGTCATGCGCCCCTCAGGCAGCTTCGGCTCATGCCGGTAGAGAAATTCCGCCGTTACCGTGCCGAGGATGGAATCGCCCAGAAATTCCAGCCGCTCATAGCTCTCCGCGCCGCCGTGGCGCTCGTTGGCGTATGAGCTGTGCGTGAGCGCAGTGGTGAGCAGCGCCTTGTTTTTGAATGTGTAGCCTATTCCGGCTTCAAGCTTGTCCATTTTCCTCTTCGACCTTGATCTTCATGTATTCGATGTTTGCGTTTATGTCCTCAATAAGCCCGGAGTCGGCAAAGTCGATCGCCTGACGCACGGCGGCAAAAATGCACGCCGCGTTGGACGAGCCGTGCGCTTTCACAACGGGCTTGGATATGCCGATGAGCGCAGTGCCGCCGACCTCGTTGACATCCATGGACTTCTTCATTTCTTTCAGATCGCCCTTCAAAACGGCGGCGGCGAGCTTGTTGACGGTGCTCTTATAGAAAACGCCCTTGAGCGCGCCCATCATGTATTTTATCACGCCCTCCGTTGTTTTCAGCAGGACATTGCCCGTGAAGCCGTCCGTCACAACGACCTCCGCCTTGCCCGCGAACACATCTGTGCCCTCAATGTTGCCCACGAAGTTTATCCTGCCCTCGTCGCCCGCCTTTTTCAGCAGGGCGAACGCCTGATGCTGCAGTGTGCCGCCCTTGGTGTCCTCCGTGCCGACATTCAGCAGACCCACGCGCGGGGATTCGCAGCCCATAAGCCTGCGCGCGTAGAAGCTGCCCATGAACGCGAATTGCAGCAGATATTCTGCCGTGCACTCCACATTCGCGCCGCAGTCGATGAGCATGACACCGTGCTCCCCCGCGGGGAGGACGGGCGCGAGCGCCGCGCGGCGGATGCCGCGTATGCGCTTGACGGTGAGCGTCGCGCCGGTCAGAAGCGCGCCGGTGCTGCCGGCGGAGACGACCGCGTCCCCCGCGCCGTCGCGCAGGAGGTTGAGCGCGACCGCCATGGAGGAGTCCTTCTTGCGGCGTATGGCGGTGCTGGGGTCGTCCTCCATGGTGACGACCTCCGCCGCGTTGACAACGTCTATATCATTGCAGCCCTCGGCGGCAAGGCACTCGCGCACGCGCGCCTCGATGCCGACGAGCGTGATGTCCACGCCGAGCTCATGCTTGGCGCGCACCGCTCCCTTTACGATTTCCTCCGGGGCGTTGTCGCCGCCCATTGCGTCGATTATTATCCTCACAGTCTGAATACCTCCTTGGTCAGAAGCTTATCTATTATCTCCAGCGAGCGCCGCGATATTTCGGCGTTCTTGTTTCTCTTTCCGCGTACTCTGTACCCCAGCGGCGTGATAATGCCGAAGTTTATGTTCATCGGCTGGAAATCACCCACACTGCCGCCGGATATATACTCCGCCAGTGCGCCTATCGCCGTCTCCTGCGGGAAGTCCACGCTCTCCAGCCCCAGCACGCGCGCGGCAGTCTCTATGCCGACGAGCATCCCCGACGCTGCCGACTCCACATAGCCCTCCACGCCGGTCATCTGCCCGGCGAAGCTTATCCGCTCATCGGAGCGCAGACGGTAATACCTGTCGAGAAGCTTTGGGCTGTTCAAATAAGTGTTGCGGTGCATAACGCCGTAGCGCACAAACTCTGCATCGTGCAGGGCGGGGATCATGGAGAAAACGCGCCGCTGCTCGCCCCATGTCAGATGGGTCTGGAAGCCGACGATGTTGTATATCGTCCCCTCGGCGTTGTCGCGCCGCAGCTGCACCACGGCGTAATTCTCTCTCCCCGTGCGCGGGTCGATGAGCCCCACGGGCTTGAGCGGACCGTAGCGCAGAGTGTCCACCCCGCGCCGCGCCATGACCTCCACGGGCATACAGCCCTCGAACACGCCCGCATCGTCAAAGCCGTGCACCTCCGCCTCCCTGGCGCGCACAAGCTCGCCCACAAAGGCAAGATACTCGTCCTTATCCATCGGGCAGTTTACGTAGTCTGCCGTGCCCTTATCATAGCGCGAGGCAAAGAACGCGCTCGACATATCCACGCTCTCCAGCGTGACGATAGGGGCGACGGCGTCGTAAAAATGCAGGTCGCTGTCCGGGCAGAGCGCGGCAATTTTCTCCGCTATCGCGTCGGAGGAGAGCGGTCCTGTCGCAATGACGACCGTGCCGTCGGGTATCTCCGCCGCTTCGGCTGAGATAAGCTCGATATTCCCGCACGCCTTGAGCTTTTCTGTGATGTATCTCGAAAAGCCCTCCCTGTCCACGGCGAGCGCGCCGCCCGCCGCGACGCGGTTTGTGTCCGCGCTCTCCATGATAAGCGAGCCGAGGCGGCGCATCTCCTCCTTCAGCAGCCCCACCGCATTCGTCAGCTCATCACTGCGCAGGGAGTTGGAGCAGACAAGCTCCGCAAAATATTCCGATGTATGCGCCGGGGTCATCTTCGCGGGCTTCATCTCCACGAGACGCACGGGAACACCGCGCTTGGCAAGCTGCCATGCGCACTCGCTCCCGGCAAGCCCTGCGCCGAGTACGGTAACTTTCTCCATTATTCCTTGGTTTCTTTCTTTGTTGTTTTCTTGGCTGTCGTTGTTTTCTTTGCTGCCGGCTTTTTCGCGGCGGTCGTTTTCTTTGCCGCTGCGGGCTTCTTTGCCGCTGCTTTCTTCGCGGCGGGCTTTGCGGGCTCTTTCGCGTCAGGCTCTGCTGCGGCGGAATCCGCGCCCTCCGCGCCCTCTGCCGGGGCGGCGGACTTTTTCTTATACCCGCGCTGATCCTCCGGCACGAAATTGACGCACTCCGGGTTCTCGCAGAAGCTCTTGGAGTGTCCTCTGCCGCTGCGCTTGAACATCGTCTTGCCGCAGGCGGGGCAGAAGTCCTTCGTCGGAACGTCCCATGTTATAAAGCCGCAGTCAGTGCCGCGCTCGCAGGCGTAGAACACATAGCCCTTTTTCGACGTGCGCTTGAGTATTCTGCCGCCGCACTTGGGGCATTTGCCCGGCATCTCGACGACGATGGGCTTTGTGAATGTGCATTCAGGGAAGCCGGGGCAGGCGAGAAAGTACCCGAACTTGCCCTTTTTGACGACCATCTGCCGCCCGCAAACGTCGCAGTGTTCATCGCTGAGCACGTCCGGCACCTTTATGCGCACGCCGTCCAGCGCCTTCTCCGCCTCGCTCATCTCGCCGCTGAAATCCTTGTAGAAATCCGCGAGCACATCGCGCCACGCCGCCTTGCCGTTTTCTATCTCGTCGAGCTGCGCCTCCATGTGGTTTGTGAACTTCAAATCCACAATGTCGGCAAAATGCTCACGCATCAGCTTTGTCACGACCTCGCCCAGCGGCGTGGGGCGCAGATACTTGCCCTCCTTTATGACATAGTCGTGGGAGGTAATGGTGGATATGGTCGGCGCGTAGGTGGACGGGCGACCGATGCCCTTTTCCTCCATCGCGCGGATAAGCGTCGCCTCGGTGTAGCGCGCGGGCGGCTGGGTGAACTGCTGGTCGGGGGTCATTTTGTCGAGATAGACCTGCTGTCCCTCGCTGAGACCGGGCAGGGGATTGGCAAGCTCGGCGCTCTCCTCGTCGCGCGTCTCCTCATAAACGGCGGTAAAGCCGGGAAACTTCATCTCGGAGTAATTCGCGCGGAACACGTGCCCGGCGCTCTCCGTATCGACGGAAACGTTGTCATATACGGCGTTTGCCATCTGGCAGGCGGTGAAGCGCCCCCAGATAAGGCGGTAGAGCCGGTACTGCTCCTGCGTGAGATCCTTGCGCACCATCTCCGGCGTGAGGTTGACATCTGTGGGGCGTATCGCCTCGTGCGCGTCCTGCGCGCCCGCCTTCGTCTTGAAGCGGCGCGGCTGCGCGGGGCAGTACTCCGCGCCGTAGCGCGCGGTGATGTATGCGCGCGCGGCGGTGAGCGCCTCGTCAGACAGGCGCAGGGAGTCTGTACGCATGTACGTGATAAGACCGACGCTGCCCTGCCCGGATATCTCCACGCCCTCATAAAGCTGCTGGGCGATGGACATCGTGCGGCGCGGTGTCATGCCGAGGCGGCGCGATGCCTCCTGCTGCAGCGTGGATGTGATGAACGGGGGAGCGGGGGATCTCTGCTTTTCGCCGCGCTTGACGGTTTTTATTATAAACGGCGCATCGGTCACGTCCGCGATGACGGCGTTGACCTCCGCCTCGTTTTTCAGCTCTCTTTTCTTGTCCGCCGTGCCGTAATAGCGTGCGGTGAAGCTCGCCTCCGGCGTGCCGCAGTTGAGGTGCGCGTCGAGCAGCCAGTATTCCTCGCTGACGAACGCCGCGATCTCCTCCTCGCGGTCAACGACCATGCGCGTCGCCACGGACTGCACGCGCCCCGCGCTCAGCCCCGTCTTTATCTTGCGCCACAGCAGCGGCGAAAGCTCATACCCGACTATACGGTCGAGAATGCGGCGCGCCTGCTGCGCATCGACGAGGTCCTGGTCTATCGCGCGCGGTTTTTTAATGCTCTCGGTGACGACCTTCTTGGTTATCTCGTTGAAGGTCACGCGCTTTGCCTTCTCGTCGTCCAGCTCCAAAAGCTCCTTGAGATGCCATGAGATAGCCTCGCCCTCGCGGTCAGGGTCTGTCGCGAGATACACGGTCGAGGCGGATTTGGACTCCTTTTTCAATTCGTTTATAAGCTCGTGCTTATCCTTGACGGGGATATACTGCGGCTCAAAGCCGTGCTCTATATCCACGCCCATCTTGCTCTTCGGCAGGTCGCGCAGATGCCCCATTGACGCGGTGACCTTGTACCCGCTGCCCAGATATTTCTCTATCGTCTTAGCCTTTGCCGGGGACTCCACTATGACGAGTTCCTTTGCTTTTGCCATTGCCGTTCCTCATTTCTTCGCTGTATTCAACAAAATGCGTCTGCCCGCCTCGCGGCGCACGAAGCCCTTTATCTCCAAAACCGTGAGCTGGGCGAGCACTGCGGCGGTCGAAAGCCCGGTCGTCTCTATTATGTCGTCTATATGCGAGCCGTCCGGCGCGATAGCGTTCACTATCTTTAACTGCGGCTCACTGAGCTGACCAAGCTGGTCTTTCAAGTCAATATAGCGCCTGTCGTTTCCCTTGTCAATGACTTTTTTTGTTTTATTTCGGCGAACGGGTTTATTTTGCGCCCTTGCGCCGGCGTTGAGCGCCGATATTTCCGGGCGCTCCGCGCACACCTCCGGGCGGTGCACCGTGGGATAGCGCCATTCAAATTCGCTCATTACATCCCAGCCGCGCGTCACGAGCTTTGCCCCGTCCTTCAAGTAGCCGAGCGTGCCAGCGCTCATGGCGGCATCGGCATTTGCGGGCACGGCGAATATCTCCTTGCCCTGCTCCGCCGCCTCCTCGATGAAAAGGCGCGTGCCGCTGCGCTCCGGCGCTTCCACCGCGACCGCGCCGACGGAAAGCCCCGCCGTCACGCGGTTTCTGTCGCGGAAAAAGCCTCTGCGCTGCTCGCTTCCGGGGGCGTACTCGCTCACGAGCGCGCCGTACTGCGCGACCTCCTCCGCAAGCCTCCCCTCGCTCAGCTCATGCGCCGTGCCGAGCACGCCTATGCACACCCCGCCCGCGCCGAGCGCACCGATGGCAGCCGCCGCGTCAATGCCCGCAGTCAAGCCGGAGGCAACTATCCCGCCGCAGCGGATGATCTCCCCGGAGATGCTGCGCGCCATTCTCACGCCGTAATCCGTCGCACGCCGCGTGCCGACGACGGCGATGACCGCGCTGTCGTCCACGCGCGGCAGCTTCCCGCGCACATACAGCACCGGCGGCGGGGCGAATACATTTTTCAGCCTCGTGGGATAGCGGCTGTCTTCATAGGTGATGATGTCAAGCCCCTGACGCGCACACGAGTCAATGACGCGCTCAACGCGGTCAAGGTCGCGCCGCTCCAGCCGCTCCGCATCCTCGCGGCGGATGCCGTCCGACGCGGCAAGCTCCCCCGTGGGCGCGAAGAACGCCCGCTCCGCGTCGCCATAGCGGCGCAGCACCTCCGCCTTGGCACGCGCGCTCACGTCCGCATCCGAAAGCCATATCCAGTATTTTGCTGCCGCCATATCCCGTCCATCTCTCTTTCTATTGTATATTCCTCACCCACGCGGCGAGAGCGCCGCGCTGTAGAGAACTCGAATATGTTCATTTTTTGCGTGATGTTATATTCTCTATATTGTTTCCCGCGTAGTCTTTAATATTGAAAGTATTTTAGCATAATTACGCAAATTTGCAAGTGCGGGAACGCAAAAAGCGAAATGACCGAAAATCATTCCGCTCGTTGCTTATTTTTGCTTTTTGCGCAATCTTGAGAACGGTACGGAGGCGAGCATGAACACGAACGGCATGGCAAAGAACCTGTATCGCGGCTGCACCTCTATTGCAAGATACACCAGCACCGTGCCGCAGAGTATCGCCGCCGCGATGAGCGGCGCGGCGGATGTGCTGCGCCCCGTGCCGTGCAGCGCATTGCCCGCAAGGTGAGCACACCCCGCCGCCGCAAGGCAATATGCGGCAAGACGCCAGACATACTCCACACCGGACAGGGCATACACCATATCCTCTATACTCATGCCGATAACGGCGTTGCTGTCCCATACGTTGACTCCGCTCATCGTGAACCACAAATCCACCGTGCTTGCCCAAAAAATCTTAACCTTTGCGGCAAGAAAGCTCACCCAGCCGCCATGGACGGACAGATGCTGCGCTATTATATCCATTCCTGCTGCGTGGCGTGCGGCGGCATCCGAAATGCCGAGTATATAGATATAATTATCTGACACCATGCCCTCGCTCTCGCGGTCGAGCCCGACGACGAGCTTCCATTCCGGCACGGAGTTGCCTATCCCGTGCGGGGCTATCCCCAGCGCGCCGAGTATAAGCTCTGCCGCCCATTTTATGGAAAAATACGCCATCGCAAATGCCGCGAGCGTCACGAGCAGCGAAAGCGCGCGTTTTTTCCTCGGCTGCTCTATGACGGCGCAGAGTGCACAGCAGAACACCGCCGCCAGCGGAATGATCCCCTCCGGGCGCATAAGATCGCCAACGGCGAGCAGCGCCCCCGCGAGCGCACAGCCCCACGGCGACGCAGTCTCTATCAGCACCGCGAATGAAAAGAGTATGAAAAACATCGAAATATGCTGATTTGTCAGTATTGATGAATATATCATCTGCGTAGGATCTGCCGCAAGCATGAGCGCCGCCGCCAGCGCGCAGCGTCCCGGCATGAAGCGCGACACGATGCGCCGCACGAGGTACACGCTCCCCACGCCCCACACGACGTTCATCATTTTCAGCGCCGCCATGCTCGGCACAAGGCGCAGTATCGCCGCCTCATAGAGCGCAAAGGGTATCTGATACTGCCAGCATGAAAAATACCCCTCCGTCACGTCCGCCCAGCTCACATCTCCGGCTGCGGCTGACTGCGCCGCGCCATAGAGTACCGCAAAGTCGCTCACCGGCTGGGTCGGCACGACGAGGATATACCACACGCGCAGCGCGGCGGCAAGGACAAGGATAACGGCAAGGGCAAGCTTTTCCCGCCGCTCCGCCGCACACACCGCAAGCAGCGCCAGCGCGAATATCGCCGCAGTCAGCACTGCCTTCCACGCGCTTTGCAGGCTCACTGCCATGAGCACAGCCACGCAGGCGAAGAACACGGCAAGCAGGATATACACCGCCGCCTCTATGACCCTGCCTGCCGCTGTCGGCTTCTCCGGCAAACGCAGTGCCGCGCCGCCCGCCGTCAATTTCCCTGTTCTCATCAACGCCCTCCCGCGCCTAATCCTTCAGCAATATATCCGCGATACGCTCGCAGGCGTGCCCATCGCCGTAGGGGTTCGCCGCGACGGACATCGCGCGGTATTCCGCCTCATCGGTGAGCAGGCGAGCAAATTCTCTGTAAATCGTCACCTCATCCGTGCCGACGAGCTTGAGCGTTCCGGCGGCAATGCCCTCCGGGCGCTCGGTCGTGTCGCGCATGACGAGCACGGGCTTGCCCAGCGCGGGCGCTTCCTCCTGTATGCCGCCGCTGTCCGTCAGTATTAGGCAGCAGCGCGCCATGAAGTTGTGAAAATCCAGCACGTCCAGCGGCTCGATAATATGCACGCGGTCGCAGCCGCCCAGCTCCTCCTCCGCCGCGCGGCGCACGACGGGGTTCATGTGGATGGGGTAGACCGCCTTAACATCGGGATGCTCGTCCATGATGCGGCGAATGGCGCGGAACATATGGTGCATCGGCGCGCCGAGGTTTTCCCGCCGATGCGCCGTTATGACGATGAGGCGGCTGTCTGCCGCCCAGTCCAGCTCAGGGTGGGAATAGTCCGTGCGCACGGTGGTTTTTAGCGCGTCGATTGCTGTGTTGCCCGTGACGAACACGCTCTCCGCCCGCTTTCCCTCGCGCAGAAGATTCTGCCGCGCCGTCTCGGTGGGGGCAAAGTTATAGCGCGCAACTATGCCCACAGCCTGTCGGTTGAACTCCTCCGGGTAGGGGGAGAAAATGTCATACGTGCGCAGCCCCGCCTCAACGTGTCCCACGGGTATCTGCATATAAAAGCACGCCAGCGCCGTGGCAAACGTGGTGGAGGTGTCACCGTGGACAAGAACAATGTCGGGCTTGACCTCCTCCAGCACTGCGCGGATGCGCTCGAGAATATTCGTCGTAATGTCAAAGAGGCTCTGCCCCTCGCGCATGATGGCAAGGTCGTACTCCGGCGTGACGGAGAACGCCTTGAGCACCTGATCGAGCATCTGTCGGTGCTGCCCCGTGACGCACACAGTAACCTCCGCGCCCGGTCTTTTTTTCAGCTCGTTGACGAGCGGGCACATTTTTATGGCTTCGGGTCTTGTGCCAAAGACCAGCACTATCTTTTTCATACAGTTCAAAGCGTGTAGGCGCTGCCGTCGGTGACGATGCCGCGCGTGTCGAGCACGAGCTTCCCCGCAAGCGCGGGGAGCGCTTGCCGGATCTGGCTGTGCCCGACGAGGAGCACGACAATGTCCGCCCCCTGCAAAAATTCCTCAAAGCTTTCGCACTGGCGCTCCGCCTTTTTTGCGCTGACCATCGGGTCGTACACGAGCGGGGCGGGGATGCCGCGCTCGCGCATGACCTCGAGCAGCTGCAATGTCGGGCTCTCGCGCGTATCGTCCACGTTCTCCTTATATGTCAGCCCGTACAGCCCGACGCGCGTCCAATCGGTCAAGCCGTTTTTGTCCATGACGGTCTTGATACGGTCGAGCACGTAGGCGGGCATGCTTGAATTTATCTCGCGCGCGGTGCGGATGAGGCGCGCCTCCTCCGGAAAATCGCCCACGAGAAACCACGGGTCAATGGATATGCAGTGCCCGCCCACGCCGGGACCGGGCTGGAGAATGTTGACGCGCGGGTGCTTGTTGGCGATGCGTATGACCTCGCCCACGTCCATGCCGCCGCGCCTGCATATCTTCGCCAGCTCGTTGGCAAAGGCGATGTTAATGTCACGGAAGGTGTTTTCCACGACCTTGGTCATCTCGGCGGTTTTTATGTCGGTTATGACAATATCGCCCTGGCAGAACGAGAGGTACACGTTTTTTATCTCCTCGCCCGTGGCGGCATCGTCGCAGCCGATGGTGCGGGAATTGTGGATAAGCTCATTGAGCATATTGCCGGGTATAATACGCTCCGGCGCGTGTGCAAGGCGCACGCGCTTGCCGCTCTCGGCGACGACGGGGCGCACCTCGCGGTCGATCGTGCCCGGGGAAATGGTGGACTCCACCACGATAACGGCGTTGTCGGCGCAGTGGGCGAGCACATGGCGCAGCGCGTCCACTATCGCGGCTGCATCGACCTTCTTGCTGTCGGCAAGATAGGGCGTGGGCACGGTGATGATATAGAAATCCTCCGTCGGGTAATCGCAGCGGAAGCTGATGTTCCCGCTCTCGCGCGCGGCGGCAAAAAGCTCCGGCAGACCCTTTTCCTCAAAGGTCACATCACCCCGGCTCAGCTTATCCACCGTCTCCTGCCGATGACCGACCGCCTCCACGTGCACCCCGTGCGATGCCAGCATCAGCGCCGTGGGCAGCCCGATATATCCCGTTCCGACAACACAAACTCTCATAACGTTCTCCTTTTTATATTAAATCATTTTATACCTATGCGTATATTCCTTCACTGTGTATCAGGGATCTTATTAAATATTCTGAGAAGATACACCGTGTCTAGTATACCAGTCACAACTGCCGTAGCCAATGTTGCCGCCGCAGCACCGTTCGACTGCCACACATTTATGAAAAGCACATTCATTACTGTGTTCATTGCGCTGGAAAGCACCGCAACAAAGGTGTTAAATTTCAGTTTTCTCTGCGTAATAAGCAAATTTCCCGATATAATTCTAAATGTACCGGCAAAAAAGTACGACACGACCAAAATTCTAAACGGCGAAACGGCATCTATATACTGCTTTCCAAAAATCAAGCTTATCAAAAACGGAGCAAGTATGTATAGCCCCGCCGCTATAAGTAAATTAACGCTTCCCAATGCCACGACAAGCTTTTTGAAATTCGACAAAAGCCACGGTCTGTCATCTCTGTTGCGAGAAAAATAGGGATAGACATATATTACAACAGATGTCGGAATAAATTCCAGCGCTGTCGGAATAGTTGTGGCAACCTTATATGCCGCAATAACGTTTTCATTTGCTATGACAAGCCCCAGCACAAAAATGTCCAAATGATACATCAGACTGGAAAGCCCGTTATTGACCATACTTATCCCGCCGATACCGACAAGAGAGCGCCTGTCTTCCGCAGATATTTCACTCTTTGTCCCCAGCGGAACACCAAACCTTTTCCGCAGGAGCACCGCCGTGACGACAAACGCGATATACTGTGCAAATATAAGCCCGCTTGCCTGCACCAAGAGCGTAAGAATCACCGACAGCACAAAAATTGCTGCCGTGGAAAAAGTATTTGCATATGCATACTCCGCATTGCGCAGCTCTGCTCTCAGATAAGTCTTTTGCAGGTCTGGTATAAACGACAGCAGCGGCATGAGACACATCAGCGCCAAATATCTGTTTGCTCCCTCAATTTTCAACGGCACGAGCAGCGCAATCAATATAACAAGCCCACCGAGCGCAATATTAACCTTTGCACCAAACCCCAGACCGTACTC
>CAVGKI010000037.1:0-14190 GCA_963629655.1 Butyricicoccaceae bacterium
GAAGATAGTCCACCTCATCGAGCGTATGCCCGTTTCTGCCGATGCGCACGGAGAGCCGTTCGGTATTCAGATACAGCGCGCGCGGCTTGATGAAGCCGATAAGGCAGTCGGAAGAAGTGTTGTTGATAATATAATTATAAGTCTCTATTGCGCAAGGAGTGTAGGCGTACAATCCGGAAGACCTCATCGGATCATTGCGGACGGTATCTTCAAAATCGCAGTGCTCGCTATCTATGCTGTTCAACGCGGAACTAAGTGTCAGACCGCAAATCATCGCCGCAACAGCCACCGACACACCAAAGTGCAGCTTAGAACCTTTACACTTGAACAGCCTTGACAGCACCTTGCCGCCGCGCCGAAGCGCACAGCCGAAATATAGCGGGATAAGCACAAGCACGGGATAGATGTAACGTATGCCTTGATTATATGGCAACATACACACCACTACAAGGTATACAATGACAAAAAGCGTGAGATGGAGATTCTGCTTAATACCATCTGTACAAACGCCTACAATGGTGAGCAGCATCGCAGTGCAGAAACAAATAAAATTAAATCCGTTGCAGATTCTGTCTACCATACTATTGCTACCAGCGCTGGTGCTTGTGTGCAGTGACAGATAGGCATTTAGCCTGCTTGTTATAATGCTGTCGAATATCCGCGTGAGCCACTCATAGAGAACGCCGCAATAGCTTTTGAAATTGCTCCAAGCAGTGAGAAATGTAACTCCTGCAAGGTCACTGGTGTTTGCCGTTGCGGGGGCGAGGATTGCCTCGGATATCAGCTTCAGCAGCAGAAAGCATATGTACGGCACGAGAAGTAAAAGCGCGCGTTTGACATCTAGTTCCCGCCGGCGCTTGATATAATAAAACACCGTTGCAAGGGCGCAGGCAAAGAGAATACTGATACCGTTCAGCCGCGTCTCATATGTGAACCACAGCACCGCGCCGAGAAGAACGCCGTATATCAGCGGAAGCTTTACAGTGGTGCATTGGGCGTGCTTGTCCAAAAACACCTCCGCCAAATACAGCGACAGCACGGCAAAAAACAGGAATGCAACATCACTGTATAGTGCCCATGCAGCCACGCGAAGTTCGTAGCAGGAGCAAAAAAGCAAGGATAATGTGAAAGATAGTCCCCCCCCCCCCATTTTCCGGCGCAGAAAAAGATACAGGATACCGGCAGTTAGAGCAAGTGCGATTATATCAGGAAGCTTGTAATATGCAATAGATGAAAAATCAACTCTGTCGAACCCGACAAAAGTGTATACCAGTGCAAGAAGCAACGGATATCCCCAGACATAGACCAGTGAACCATCAATTGCCTCAGCAGGAAGGGGAGTGGGGTGCATGAGCGCATTGAGCTTTGACTGTTCGGCGAGCCGCCCCTCGGCTATTGCAATCCCCTCTGAAATATACGCGGCAAAATCATCGCCCCAATAGCAAGTGTTGTCGAGAGCAAAAAGCTCTAGCAATAGGACAATGAGGACAAGTGCCGCTGCGATAAAATAATTTAACAATGAGATGCGCTTTCCTAGAGGTTTTACGTAGGCAATGCTTTCATTTCCATATGGCATTTTTACTTGCGCAATAATTTTATCCCTCATAGTTTGTTATCCCACTTTCTCATACAGCGTAAATTCGTCATTGCAAAACACCTGCGTGAATCTGTCGCGCCATTCGTCGGTGAGAAATTCTTCGCCGACATCGGCGCAGCACAGGAGGTAGTCTGCCTCCTCCAAGGTGTGCCCGTTTATGCCGACGGGTACGGAAATGCGCCCGGTATTCAGATACAGTGCGCGCGGCTTGACAAAGCCGATAACGCAGTCGGAAGGTGTGTTGTCGATAATATAATTATAAGCTTCTATCGCACATGGCGTGTAGGCATACATACGGTAAAAATCCTGCGCTCCGTCGGGAATGATGATCTCAGGATTCTTGTGCGCATAGTCAATTCCCCTCAGTGCGGAAACAAGCGTAAAACTGCAAACAATCACGGCGAGCGATGCCGAGAGCCCGGCACCAAGCCGTTTGCCGCGACCCTTATGCAATAGCGGCAGCAGAGCGCAGCCACGCTTGAGCGCACAGCCGAAGTAGAGCGGGATGAGCATTATCACGGGGTATACGTAGCGTATGCCTTGATTGTACGGCAGCATGCACACAACAATGAGATATACCGCAGCATAGAGCGTCAGATGAAGATTGCGCCTGATGCCGTCGGTGATGATCCCGACTAAGGTGATCAGCAGCACGGCGGAGACGCACATATTGTCAAATCCCGCGCAGAAACCGGCTATCACGCCGTAGGTGTCCTCACCTGTGGAGGTGAGCAGCGGAAGATAGGTGTTCAGCCGATTGGTTATAACATCGTCGATTATCAGCGCAAGCCAGCGGCGCAGTGCATAATAATAGCTCTCCAGATTGCCAAAGACAGAGGCAACGGAAACCTCGGCGATGTCACTCGTGTTCGAGGTTGGGGGGGCGAGAATTGCCTCGGATGCCAGCTTTAGCAGCAGAAAGCATATGTATGGCACGAGCAGCAAAAGCGCGCGCCTGCCGCCAAGCTCCCGACGGCGCTTTATATAATAAAACACCGTTGCAAGGACACAGGCAAAGAGAATGCTGATGCCGTTCAGCCGAGTTTCATATGTGAACCACAGCGCCGCGCCTAAAAGAACGCCGTATATCAAAGCGGCTCTGACCGAGCCGTGCCGGGAATACGCGTCAAGGAACACCTCCACCAGATACAGCGACAGCACGGCGAAAAAGAGAAACACCACATCGCTGTAAAGCGAGTTTATGTTCACGCGCAGCTCATAGCACGAGCAGAAGAGAAACGCAAGCGTGAACGACAGCGCCCGCCCCATTCTCCGCCGCAGGAAAAGATACAGCACACCCGCCATAAGCGCAAGCGCGATCGCGGCAGGGAGCTTGTAGTATATAACGGAGGTAAAGCCGATTCGGTCAAAACCGACGAAAGTATATACCAGCGCCAAGAGCAGCGGATATCCCCAGACGTAGACCAGCGAGCCGTTCAGCGCCTCGGTGGGAAGCCGGCTCGGATGCATGAGCACATTGAGCTTCACCTGCTCATCAAAATATCCGTCGGCAATGGATATGCCCTCGGAGATATACGCGGCAAAGTCATCGCCCCAGTAGCAGTTGTTGTCAAGAGCGAACAGATCGATGCACAATATCAATATGACGATGAGCGCAAATAAAACCCGGTCTGTCCTGCGGCTGCGCATACGTTCTCCACCTCACTTTACCGTGGTATGATTATAGCAAGAAACACATGGAATGTAAATCTTAAAATTTACGGTTTATCTATAATTTGCCCTGTGCGAAGTGCTACACTAGAGTATCATCTGCGAAAAACACCCCGGAAACCACGCTGGTTTCCGGGGCGGAATTGGCACTCCCGGCGCGATTTGAACGCGCGACCTTCCGCTTAGGAGGCGGACGCTCTATCCTGCTGAGCTACGGAAGCAAATCATAAGCCTATACATTCTAACGCAGATTTGTCTGCGTGTCAACGATGAATTATCACTGCCGCAAGAGGGGAAAACCATGCTCAAACTCAAAAATATCAAAAAAGACTACATGGCGGGGGATTCGATTGTCCACGCGCTCAAGGGCATTGACCTTGAGTTCAGGGAAAACGAATTTGTCGCAATCCTCGGTCATTCCGGCTGCGGCAAGACGACGCTGCTCAACATCATCGGCGGGCTGGATCAGTACACCTCCGGCGACCTGATAATCAACGGCAAATCCACAAAGAACTTTACCGACGGCGATTGGGATACCTACCGCAACCACTCCATCGGCTTTGTCTTTCAGTCGTATAACCTCATCCCGCACCAGACCGTGCTCTCGAATGTGGAGCTGGCGCTTACGCTGTCCGGCGTTGCCCCGGCGGAGCGAAAGGCGCGGGCTATAGATGCGCTGAAAAAAGTCGGTCTGGGCGACCAGATATATAAAAAGCCCAACCAGATGTCCGGCGGGCAGATGCAGCGCGTCGCCATTGCGCGCGCCCTCGTCAACGACCCGGATATACTCCTCGCCGATGAGCCTACCGGCGCGCTCGACTCGGACACCTCCGTGCAGATCATGAATATTCTCAAGGAGATATCCGCCGACAAGCTCATCATCATGGTCACGCACAACCCCGACCTTGCCGAGGCTTACGCCAGCCGCATTATCCGCCTCAAGGACGGGCTTATCGTCGGCGATAGTGAGCCGTATGACTCCGGCGTGGAGGAACAGGCGCAGCCTGACGGCAAGCGGCAGAAAACCTCCATGAGCTTTTTCACGGCTCTCGCCCTCTCAACAAATAACCTTTTGACCAAGAAGGCGCGCACCATCCTCACGGCGTTTGCCGGCAGCATAGGCATTATCGGCATTGCCCTCATCATGTCGCTGTCAAACGGCATACAAAACTATATCGACAAGGTGCAGGAGGACACGCTTTCCAGCTACCCGATAACCATCGAGGCGGAGAGCTATGACATGACGAGCATAATGACCTCGCTCATGGGCGTGCACGCGGACGCGGAGGAGAATAAGCACGACAACGACGCGGTGTATTCCAGCACCATACTCTATGATATGATGAACTCCATGATCTCCGCTGATAAGGAGGTCAACAACCTCAAGCCGTTCAAGGAGTTTCTTGAGACGGATGCGGACGTGCAGCAGTATATCAGCTCCGTCATGTACTCCTATGACCTTGACATGAACCTCTACGCCCGCGACGTGGACGACAACATCGTCAAGACCGATATTGTCGAGCTTATGCAGACCGCGATGAGCGCGACCTTCGGCGGCGATTACAGCTCGTATTTCTCCACGTTCGGCTCGTATTATTCCATTGCGGACGCATGGCAGGAGATGCTGCCCGGTGAGAACGGGGAGCTTGTCAACCCGCTGCTCAAGCAGCAGTACGACCTTATCTACGGGCACTGGCCGGAGAGGTATGACGAGGTCGTGCTGACGGTGAACGCCAACAACGAGGTGTCCGACCTTGTGCTGTATGCGTTGGGGCTGAAATCCAACAGCAGCCTTTCCGACGATATGCAGGCGTTCATCGACCAGGAGAACCTCAATACGGAGCTTGAAAGCTGGAGCTATGAGGATATTTGCAGCCGCTATGTGCGCTATGTTTACCCTGCCGACCAGTACAGCTACGACGAGGAGACGGGGGAGTATGTAAACCTTGCGGATGAAGAGCTCGGGCTCAGAACGCTCTATAATAACGGCATGGATGTTAAGATTGTCGGCATAATCCGGCAGAATGAGGACGCGATTTCCGGCATGATAAGCGGCTCAATCGGCTACACTCACGCGCTGGTGGAGCATGTCGTCAGCGAGGCGGCGACAAAGGAGCTCGTCAAGCGCCAGCTTGACGACCCCGCGCACGATGTGTTCAACGGTCTGCCGTTCCTCGACGATGACGATGAGGCGTTCTCCAACGCGCGCAAGACCGAGGCGGCGAAGGAATATCTCGCCAACGCCACGGATGAGGAGCTTGCCGACGTGTATGTCGATTACATGAGCGTCCCGGAGGACAGCTATGTTCAGGAAAAAATCGACGAGCAGATGGACGGCATGACCCGCGCCGATATAGAGGAAATGGTGCTCGACAATTACCCGGAGTATTCATCAATGCTCAGCAAGATGGACGACGACACGCTCTTTGACTATGTTGAGCAGATGATAGGGCAGCAGATAAAGGAGATATACGCCTCGCAGATGGAGGCGCTTTACCGCAATCTCTCCGACGAGAAGCTCGCGCATGAGTTTGAGCTGCTTGCCCTTGAGGACGACGACTATCTCTGGATATACAACAACGCCATGCCGCCCGTGTACTCGGATTCGAGCTACAAGGACAACCTCAAGAAGCTGGGCTATGTTGACCTTGACACGCCCGGCACGATAAACATCTATGTCTCCACGTTTGAGGACAAGGATGCCATCGCGGACGCGATAGACCGCTATAACGCCTCCGTCTCCGAGGACGACGAGATAAGCTATACCGATGTTGTGGCGCTGCTGATGAGCTCCATCACCACCATTATAAATGTTATCAGCTACGTGCTCATCGCGTTTGTCGCGATTTCGCTCGTCGTGTCGTCCATCATGATCGGTATCATCACGTATATAAGCGTGCTTGAGCGCACCAAGGAGATCGGCATACTCCGCGCCATCGGCGCGTCGAAGAAGGACGTGTCGCGCGTGTTCAATGCCGAGACGTTCATCATCGGACTCACGGCGGGGCTTATCGGCATACTCATGACCGTGCTGCTGAATATACCGATAAATATCATCGTGCACGACCTGACCGGCATAATGGCGCTCAAGTCGGAGCTGCCGTGGGCGGGCGGCGTGCTGCTCGTTATTATCAGCGTGGTGCTCACGTTCTTTGCCGGACTTATCCCGTCAAGCCTCGCGGCGAAAAAAGACCCTGTCGAGGCACTGCGAACGGAGTAAAAAAACAGACCTGCGGGGCTGCAAAAGCCCAACGTCAAAAAGGCGCAGCCAAGTTTTCTCGCTTGGCTGCGCCTTTCTTTGAACCGGCGTAGGGCTTTTTTACAGTCGCAAATAGCATAATTTTTTTGATAGTTGTCTGAGCCGGTGGAGCAGAACGCCTCAATACTCCAGCAGCGGGGCGGAGCCGTCGTCGTCACACTTGGTGATGGAGCGTATCTCCGCCTCATAGCTGTAGCTGTCGTTGACCTTGACGGTGAAGCGGTCGCCCACCTTTTTGCCGAGCACCTGCTGCCCGAAAGGGGACTCCTTGCTGATAAGCCCGCGCCGAGGATCGCAGCGCACCGTCGTGACGACCTGAATGATATCCACCTCGTCATCCTCCGGCATATATATCTCCACCTTGTCGAAAAGCCCGACCTCGTCCCCGCCGGAGCGGTCGCTTATGACCCTCGCGGTCTTTATCATGCCCTCAAGGTAGCGAATGCGGCTGCGGTTTTTGTTCTGCGCCTGTTTTGCCGCCTTGTACTCGAAGTTCTCGCTCAGATCGCCGAAGGCGCGCGTGCGCTTGACCTCCTCTATCAGCTCTGGCATAAGCTCAAGCCTGCGGTAGTCAAGCTCCTCCTTCATCTTTTTTATGTCCTGTCTTGTCAGTTCGTCATGCATAGCCGTGCCTTCCTGATTTTAATCGTCAATGTCCACGCTCACGGAGTCCAGCCCGTTGCGCTCAAATTCGTCGAGATAATCATCCATCCGTGCGGTCAGCTCGTCGAAGCTCTCCGGGTCTGTGTCCTCCAGCCCGAGATCCCGCCGCGCCAGCTCCTCCGCCAGTATGTTGTAGAATACCGCGTCCTCATAGTCGGCGATAGCCTCGTGAATGCCGCCGTCCTCATATGCCTTTGACGGGAAAATGTGCCCGTGCCACATCTGCACGAGCGAGCGCATCCCGTTTGCCGGACACATGGAGAACAGCTTCTCCTGCATAAGGTCGTAATCCTCAAACCTGTCGTCGCCGCGTGTGGAGTTCAGTATCCAGTTGCCGATATACACCATATCCAGCAGCCGCCGAAACTCCTTGTCTGAAAGCTCTATATTCATAATGCGTGTTCGCCTCCTTAATCACTGTCGGTATTTCTATTATAGCACTAAGCAAGCTATAATTCCACATATCATGTCAAACAAATTTTGCTTGTATTGGCGCGCGTGTTGAGGTAAAATAAACCGTCAGTCAGATTTCATTAGGTATAAGAGGATCAGCATGGACAACAGACCCGTTGGCATATTCGACTCAGGACTTGGCGGACTGTCGGCGCTGCGCGTGCTCAGACAGCTTTTGCCGCAGGAGAACATCGTGTATTTCGGAGACACCGGGCGCAACCCCTACGGCGTGCGCAGCCCGGAGGAGCTTCGGCGTATGGCGCGGGAGGATATGGAGCTTGCCGCCGCTTTCGGCGCGAAAGCGATCATCGCCGCCTGCGGCACGGTGTCGAGCACCGCGCCGGACGTGCTCGCCGCGTTCCGCCTGCCGGTGTTCAACGTGATAGATGCGAGCGTCGCGGCGCTTGCCGCCGTGCCGGGGGATGCGCCGCTCGGGGTCATCGCCACGAGCGCGAGCATCAAAAACGGCGCGTTCAAGCGCCGCCTGACGGAGCTCTGCCCCGGACGGGAGATCGTTGATGCCGCGTGTCAGGATTTTGTGCGCCTTATCGAGCAGGGACACACGGATGAGCACGACGAGGAGCTTACATCGGCGGTGGAGGCATACCTCGCCCCGCTCAAGGCTCGCGGGGTATGCGCGCTGCTGCTCGGCTGCACGCACTTTGACTTTGCCGAGCACGCGATAAAAAACTATATCGGGCACGATGTGCGCATCGTCAGCGCGTCCGGCTGCGCGGCGCAGAGCATGTGCAGCTATCTTACGGCGCATGACCTCACGGGCGCGGGCGGCACGACGGAGTATTATACCAGCGGCAGCGCGGAGAGCTTTGCGGCAAATGCCGGGGCGCTGCTGGGACAGAATATCGCCGAATATGTGTACACGGCGAGCGCGGAGGGAAGAGCAAAATGATGAAGGATATTATAATATGGATGCGCAGCGTCCACAACATCGACGATGGCGAGGATGATGTTATGGAGTTCACCACGGACGGCGAATACTTTGTCGATGGCGACACATACTGCTTCAGCTATCTTGAAAGCGAGCTGGCGGGGATAGAGGGGACGCGCACGAGCGTATTTGTCCGTCCGAACGAGGTCGTGGTCGACCGTGACGGCGTGATGACCAGCCACATGATTCTGCGCGAGCGGGAGAAGAATCGCTTTCTCTATAAAACGCCCTACGGCAGCGCCACGCTCAACGTCAGCACCCGCAGCATTGAAAAGCGCTTTGACGAGCACGGCGGTGAGCTGACCGTGGACTATGTGCTGGATATGGAGCACACCATGGTCACGCGCAACAAGTTTTACGTGCGCGTGCGTGAACGCCAGGCTGCTGCGCAGTGAAGGATCTGCTGCAAGCTGCGGCGGAGCGCGCGCAGGCGCTTATAGCCGCGGCGTTTGAGCGCGCCTTGCCGGAAGCCCCTGTACGGGGCGTGCGGCTCGACGGTGCGGTGACGCTGCCGCGCCGCGCGCAGCACGGCGACCTCGCCGCGAACCACGCGCTTGTCGGCGCGGCGGCGCTCGGTATGCCGCCGGAGGAGCTTGCGCGGCGGCTCGCACGGAATATGGAGCTTAACGGAAGCTGCTTTGCCGCCGTCGCGGCGGAGGCGGGATTTCTGAATTTCACGCTCGGTGATGCGTGGTATGCGGCGGTTTTGGATGAGGCGGTGCACCTCGGTGCACCGCCCGCCGCACTCGCACAGCCGGAGACGGCGGAGGACGAACTGCGGCTTTTCCCGCACATCAAGACCGTGCCGGAGAAAGAGCTTTCACGGCGCGGCGATATGGCGAACCCTGTGTACCGCGTGTGCTATGCGTATGCGCGCATGGGCGCGCTCATTGAAAACCGCGCCGCGCATGCCGCGCATATGACGGAGGCGGAGAATGCCTCCGCGCGCCCCATGCTTGCGGAGGAGCGCGCGCTTATAAAGCTTATCGCCGCACTGTCGGGGGAGTGCGCGCGCGCCGAGAAGCGGCGCGATGCCGCGCCGCTCTGCGGTTATGCCCTCCGTCTTGCGGAGGGGTTTTATGCGCTGTATGCCCAGCCGGGGTATTTCTCGGCAGATGAGCCTGCGCTCGACCTGCGCCTGTGTCTGCTGACCGCCGCGCGCCGCGCACTTGCCTACGCGCTCGACTATGCGGGTGTGGACAAGAGAATGATATAGCAAAACCGTCACTCGATAAAGTGGCGGTTTTGCTGTATATATCATTTTATTTCCTGCTCAAGCGCGTCAAACTCGGGTGTGGAGAAGAACTCACCCAAAGTAATATCCAAACCGTCACATATCATCTTTATCGTGAGAAGCTTTGGATTCTGGCTTTTGCCGTACAGAATATTCTTGATGCTTGACGGCGGCAGTGCGCATATTGTGGCTAGTCGGTTGATGCTCAGTCCGCGCTCGTCGCACAGGCGCAGTATTCGTATTTTAACAGCGGTCACAGTGTCCATGCTGTCACCATGCCTCGCTGTCGTCAAAGTCCACGAGCGTGGGGTCGACAGGCTCCTCGCGCAGGACGGAGGTCATGTATGCGTTCACCTGCGCGCGCATATCCGCACGGGAGATGGTGCGGCAGTCCATGAGATCCTGCCGTACCCAGATGAAGTTGTAGTTCCGCTCGCGCGCCTGATCGTCGAATATGCCCTGCAAGCCGTCCATGCCCTTGCAGGATATCTGGTCATACATGATGATGGTGTCAACATTGTATTCCTCCGCCACGCGCCACAGCTCGTCCACGGCGTTGCGATACCCGCCCTTGGTGTGCTTGCGCATGGTGGTGCGCTCGAACGTGAGCGCAAGCCCCTCCAGCGCGCGGCGCGGCGAGGAGGTGTCGATTATCTGCTGTGAGATGTGCGTCTCCATGTCCATCACGCAAACGATGCCCCAGCACAGCTCCAGCCAGTTGGCAAAGCTTGTGTAATAATTTGCGGGGCACGACCATACCAGCGCCTTGTGGCGCATTTCGCGTGAGCAGGGCAGACGCTTTTCATAGCCCTCCTGCATGATGCGGCGCACCTTATCGTCCGCGCGGATGAAGCGCTCGTCCATGCCGCCGTGCAGGTGGAACGAGTACATCCTGTACAGCCACGGGGTGGGACCCGTCACCTGAGGATAGCGTGTGCGGTTTATCTCCCACAGCTCAAGGTGGAAGCGCGTGACCTTGTTGTACTTTTCAAGCCCGTCGAAGAAAGCGTCCCAGTCGAACCTCTCCCCGGTCTGCTCCTCGATGAAGCGGATACAGCCGAGTATCTCCTCCACGGCGTACTCCTGCGCGTCCACATCGTCGTTATATCTCAGCGGCACGCCAAGCTCATACGTGGGCAGCTTGAAATAGCGATCCTGATACGCGCTCGTCATCACACTGCCGTCGCAGGGCATATTGCACGAAATGAAGCACTTGCCGAAAATGGGGTAGTCCCCCTCGACGGCGACGCCTGCCTCCGCCGACGGCAGCGGGCACACGTCCGACGGCACGCCGTAGTTTTCTATTGTGTCGAGATACACCGGGGGGAGCTGCTGATTTATCATGGAGGAGAGAAAGATGGGAATGGTCTGCACCGGCAGCCCGATGAGATTCGGAAAGCCGCACATAAGCTCCGTCGGAACAAGCTCATCCATGCAGACTATCCGCTCGGAGAGGGGCTTGCTGCCGCCGATGCTTTGATCCGCGTCGAACATGGCGGCTATAATGTCAATGGTGTGCTTGACGATAACATCGTAGAGAATGTGCCCGGAGCGCAGCTGCACGCCGCGGTTGCCCTCAAGCTGGCGGTCGATGAACGCGGGGACGGTGAGGTATGTAGCCATCCAGCGGTATTTCCACAGCCCCTTTACCACCTGCGCCGGAGAGCGCAGCACGAACGCCGCCATGTCCTTCCACGTTGTCAGCCACCATGCGAAGTCATATGCCGTGTCGCGCAGACCGCGCCATTCGCGCGTTTTGCGTATGCCGGTGACGGCAGAGTATGTATTGCCAAGCCCTCTCATCTCACTTGCCCTCCTTTGCTGCGTTAATGCGTTTTATCTCCAGGCTCTCCACGAATGCCTGCACCCTCGTGCGCAGCTGCCCGGAGGCGTTGCCGGTATACTGCCGGTCGACGCAGACGGACGGAATGCCGAATTCCTCCGTGATGATGTGCGAGGCGAGAGGGCGCTCATACCCCCAGTATTCGCAGAATTTCAGCGCCTCGTACAGCACACCCTCGGCGTTATACTCCTGCGTGAGCCGCCGCACATATTCGCGCCGTTCGAGCACCTTGTCACGCTGCATATAGCGCGGGCACTGGCTCGTCGTCTGGTAGAAGCGGCACACCTGCGTCAGGGCGCTCTCGCCGTCCGTCAGGGGTATCTCCTGCCGACCGGGGAGCGAGCCGAAGCAGAAGCGGTCAGCCACGATCAGCGCGCCGGATTCCTCCACGGTTTTCGTAAAGTCCGTGTCGTCTATCTCCGACCCGACAACGGCGATGCGCGCGCGAAAGCGCGGCTGCTCGTCCGTCTCGCGCGTGCGTAGCTCCTCCAGCGTCTCTCTGAGATACGGCAGGATGAGCGCCTTGGGGCAGCAGTACGACACGAGGCACAGCACATGGTATTCATACCCCGTCACGGGCGGCACGGCGCGCTTGCGCATGTCGCCGATCTCCGTGAGTATGCGGCAGACCTCGTTATGCTCCGCCACGGCGGCGCGTATCGCAGCGTCGGAAATGTCCGTGCCGCAGCGCTCGTGCAGCGGCTCCAGCAGCTTTTTTGTTATCTGGTTTTCGTAGTGGCGCAGTCCGTGCTCCGTCACCTTGAACGGCGCATCGACGAACGAGACGAAGAAGTTCGGGTTGTCCACAAGGCGCAGAAGCTCAAAATGCTCCAGCGCGCGGTTCATCTCCGAGCAGGTCTCCGTCCCGGCGAGAGCGGAGAGAAAGCCGTACCCGCCCTCAATGCCGCGCTCGACAAGCGCCTTGGAGTACCCGCAGAGGTAATTTGTGAGATAATACGTCGAGATGTCCAGCGAGCCGGTGTGCGGCGCGCGCAGACGCACGGAAAAGCAGTTGTCGAGATTCAAAAGAACCTCCGGCATATGATAGCAGGTGTAGCCGACGGCGTGACTGCCCTGCGACACCGCCTCGCGCACGAGCGGGTTGGCAGCCTCGTCCAGAAGCCCCTCAAAATAGATAAGATGCTTTAGATCTCTCATTCCGCGCCTCCCATATCGTCAGATATCTATATCCGTAAGCATACACAATTATATATGAACGAACACAGGTGCGTCAAGCAGAAATTGCGCGATTTTTGACAATGTTGCGGGCAGCATCGAAACGGAGGCAGCGCGGCACAGCCAAAGGCATAAGGCAACACCGCATAATGCGGCAAGGACAGCTTATAATTAACATAATTATATATACATAATATTATAGAAATAAAATACTACGCATAAAAATATAAACATAATCTAATTTACATAATATATGCTCACGCGCAACAATTCCCGCCATTGCACAGCGGCGGGAATTGTTATATAATATCTGCAAATAAACCGACATACGGAGTATATCATGGACGAGAGAACAGTTGAGCCGCGCAGCGCTTCCCGCCTGTGCGCAGACCTTGCCGCCGCGCTGCCGTCGCTGGGCAAGGCGGTGTTCAGCCAGCCGTTGGACACGCTTGCCGACGCAAAGGTTATCATCCGCCCCGTCGCGCTGCGCGGCGAGCGGCGGTATCAGCTTGAGCGCTTCCGCGACAACAAGGCGTATCATCAGAATCTCACTGCGGATGAACTTCTGCGCGCTGCGGCGGCGGAGCTGGACGGGCGCTATCGGCAGGTGCTCATCGTGTCCGACGCGGGCGCGGCGCAGTACAGTCTGAAAACGAACGGCACATATAAGCGCAGGGTGAGCACGGCGGTGTCACGACCGGGCGGGAGCGACGCGCACAACAGGGAGAAGAGCTATATCCTCGCCGAGGGGGAGAATATCCCCGCGCTCGTCGACCTCGGCGTGTTCACGGCGGATTTTCACATCGTGCGGGCAAAGTACGACAAATACAAGCAGATAAACCGCTTTATTGAGCTTGTTGACGATGAGTTTTCCAAGACCGACCGGCAGGATATCACCATTCTCGACTTCGGCTGCGGCAAGTCGTATCTCACGTTTATACTCTATTATTATTTCACCGTCAAGCGCGGCATGAACGCGCGCATAATCGGGTATGACCTCAAGGCTGACGTTGTGGAGCGCTGCAATGCCGTGGCGGAGAAGTACGGCTACACGGGGCTGCGCTTCGTGCACGCGGATGTGACGCGCGACGTGCTGTATGACGAGCATATCGACATGATCGTCACGCTCCACGCCTGCGACACCGCGACCGATTACGCCCTCTGGTACGCGCTCAGCCGCCGCGCGGAGTATATCTTCTCCGTGCCGTGCTGCCAGCACGAGGTGAACAAGAGCATCAAAAAGGGCGGGGAGCTGGACATCTTCATGCCGCACGGGATAATAAAAGAGCGTATGTCCGCACTTCTGACCGACGCGATACGCGCCGCAGTGCTGGAGGATATGGGG
>CAVGKI010000038.1:0-704 GCA_963629655.1 Butyricicoccaceae bacterium
AAATGGCTTTTTTTACTCCAAATATCCTCTGGTATTCTTTTTCCTTGAGTTTCGCTATTCGCTTTACATTATCCATTCTTTCTCTCCCCACTCAAGTATACCATTTATTTGTGTATTTTTCTACCACGCAGAGGTTATCGAACAGGTCTATTATATTTTTATTTTTTGCTTGACATTCGCGCTCCAAGTCATTATAATAAAAAAGCTTTTGAGAGACAAAAGTATCGGGGTGTAGCGCAGCTGGTAGCGCGCTTGGTTCGGGACCAAGAGGCCCGGAGTTCAAATCTCCGCACTCCGACCATTGAAAGAGAATCCCGCAGTCGTTGAGATTGCGGGATTTTTTGTGTTATCAACGGTTGCGCGGCTTTTGCGTTCGTTTGATTTTAATTGATACCATTCCGATTTAACCTATGTTCGCACGGTCTAAACATGCATTTTTACGAACGGATTTACGAACGCAGAGAGCCGGAGGGATTCCCCGGCTCTCCGTTTCAAGGCTCCACTATGCAGTCATAGTATGCAGCAAGCTTGTTCTCAACGGCATCATCGTCATTGATGAAAGCTGTAGTGCTAGACTAAAGCAACACCCGCCGGTCGGCTGACCGGCGGGTGAAGTATTTGCCGTTAGTTTTTGTTATTCTGCGGAATCCTCAGGTGCGTCCTCGTTGGGATTGCTGAACAAAGCGACGCTGCCGTCCCATGAG
>CAVGKI010000038.1:714-13909 GCA_963629655.1 Butyricicoccaceae bacterium
GCGTGGTGACGATCTCCTTGCCGAACACATCGGTGAGCACGAAGCAAGATGCGTACATCCCTGCGGGCAGAGTTTCGGGGGCGAGGGCGCTGTCCTCGGTGATGACGACGGACTCACCCACGCTCGTCCCCAGCTCTTCGCCGGTGGCAGCGTCATAGGTGCTCAGGTACGGGGTAAACTCCGCGCCATAGATGGCGGATATATCGTACACGTCGCGCCCCGGAATCTCCGTCGCGCTGTCCAGAGAGTTCCACAGCCCGTAGAACTCAAAATGTCCGGCGTAGGGGTCGTACTCCTCCTCCGCGCCCTCCTCGCCGTCCTCAGAGCCGTCCTCGTCTATCACATAGTCCGCATCAGAGGAGAGGGGGGTGTCGTATACGTATCCGGCGCGCAGAGTACCCTCTACGGCATATCCGCCGAAATCGACCACGCCGGGAATGTTGTAGAGAACGTGCGTTTCGGCTTGCTCGTTTATGGTGACGTTGCACGGCACGCCGTCGAGCATGAGCCATGTCCCGTTAAACTTGTCATGGAAAACACCGGTTTCAAAGTCGCCGTCCACGTCCTCCCAGCGTCCGAGGGAGAACCACTGCTCGCTGTCGTCGTCATAGCAGAGCAGCATCGCGTCCACCGCGTTGAGCGCGTCGAGGGCGTTGGTGACGGTAAGCTGGGGATTGTACTCATCGTCAAGGCTGACCTCCGCCTCAACGACATAATCCTCATAGCTTATATCCGGCAGACGCTCAACCTCGTCATACACCCATGACGGTGCTGTCCAGCCCATGTTCACCGCGTCCAGAAATGCCAGATACTCGGGATTTCCGGGGCAGTTGCGGGCGTAGTAGTCGAGCAGGGAGACATACGCCGTCGGCTCATAGTAGAACGACAGCCCGTGGGAATAGCTGCGCACGGGACCCTTTACCGAGTAAACGACCGCATCGTCCACCGCGTTGAGCACGGCGTTGACCGTCTCATTGCTCAGTCCGCCGTCGCGCCCGCGATCGGCAAAGTCCGCAAGGTCGAGCATGGTGTCATATGTATAGTGCTCGGTGCGGGCGGTGAAGTAGGCGAGGGTGCCGAAAGCCGCAGGGTCACTCAGCAGCGCGCCGATCTCGGTGAACATCTGCGCAAAAGCAGCGGTCACGGCATCGAGCGCCGACAGGTCAATAACGGAGAACGTGATATAGGAGCTTACGCCTTCTGCGCCGCTGTCGGCGTACTTTTGCTGGGCAAAGTCGCAGAAGTTGCGCCCGAACTGTGCGCCGTCGCACTCCGGCATATTATAGAGGTATTGCAGCCACGCCTGATATGCGCTGCCGTCGCCCGCGACTATCTCCTCCGAGGCGATGAGGTAATTGGCGCTCTGCTGCACCGCCTGCGCGGTTTCAAGGTTTGCCATCAGGCAGGCATCCAGCACGAGTGCCTCCAGATGCACGCCGGAGTCGGCAAGCGCGGTGCCCAGCCCCTCAAGCGACATCATTGCGCCGCCGTGCTTCTCGTCCACAATAAGCCCGCTCGTAGCGCCGCCGTGATCCCACAGCACCATCATGTATTTCTCGGCGGGGTACTCCTCCGCGCCCCAGCTTATAAAGTCGGAGAGCGTGTCGGCAGATGCCATGTTTTTAAGATAGTCCGCGTAAACGAGCGTGAAGCCGTCCTCGTCGTAGGTGAAGCGCTGGAGGTGGTTCGCGTCTATTTCAAGACCGAGGCTCTCCGCCGCCTGCCATTCCTTGGTGCCGCCGGTCTGAATGACGACGTTCACGTTATCATTCGGCACGGTTGCGGCGATCTCCTCAAGATTGAGCGTCGCCATGCCGCCATCGGATTCAAGGTCTGTGCCGCAGAGGTATATGAGCACTGTCCACGCCGCCGCGCCCTCCGGGGCGCTGTCGGCATCATCGGCGCTGACCTCGGCAGGGGTGGATTGTGCGCTGCTCTCGGCGGGGGTGGGGGAAGCACCGCACGCGGCGAGGCTGAACACCATCGCCAGCGCCAGCAGGAGCGCAATAAGCTTATTTGTCTTTTTCATATCTTCTCCTTATTCTGCGCATCACCACACTGCGATACGCTCCTCCGGCGCGAGGTACATACCGTCGCCGGGCTGAATGTCATACGTTTCATAAAATTCATCAAACTGCTGCAATGTGACGTTTGTGCGCAGATAGCTGAGCGGGTGAACATCGCTTTGAGCGAGCTGAAGCTCATACTCCCTGCTGCACTGCATACGCCAGACGGCGGCAAAGCTGCGGAAGAAATGGTCATAGTCAAAATCGGGGTCATTGGCGGCGATGGCAAGCATGCATTTCAGCCCGCCCATGTCGGCTATAGCCTCGGTCTGAACCTGCGCGCCGTTGTAATTGCCTGCACCCTCATAGGGCACGATGCCGTTATAATATTCCACAAGCTTCGCCGTGCGTTCATTGAATGCGGCGCGGTCGGCATCCGTCCACCAGTTTTTCAGCGCGCCGTTCTTGTCAAACAGTGAGCCGGAGGTGTCAAACGCATGGCTTATCTCGTGCCCTATCACCATGCCGATGCCGCCGAGGTTTTCCTCGCGGCTGGCGTTCTCGTTGTAGAACACGCCGCCGAGTATGCCGTTGAGAATGGTGATGGAGTTGTCCTGGGGATTGTAGTAGGCGTTGACCTCGTTTACCGTTGTGTTCCAATCATTGGGGTCAACCTGCGTGTTGATGTGGGTAATATCGTCCTCGCGGGTAAACTTTGTGATGGCAATGACGGCATCGAGATACGTTCCGCCGTCTGCCGCGCTCGCAATTTCCAGCGCGGAATAATCGTCCAGCTTGTCGGGATACGCGGCGCGCACGATAATGCTGTCCAGCTTCTCTATCGCGCTCGCGCGCATCTCCTCCGACAGCCAATCCTCCTCGCCGAGCATGACGCGGTACTGGGCAATGACCTCGTTTATTATCTCGGTCACATCCGCGCGCGTCTTTTCGGAGCAGAATTTTTCAATATACAGATTGTTCATTGATCCGGAGAGCATAGCGGAGACATCGTTGTATGCCGCAGTTTCGTCATCCTTCGTGCCGGTCACGCCGTTGACGGCGTTGACGATCTCGGTATACCTGTCATACGCCTCGCGGTCAAGCACGGAGCAGACGCTTACCGCGAAATGTATCTTCAGATAGTCCTTTATGAGCTCAAGATTCTTCTCGGTGTATATATCGCCCATCGCGGCGAGCCATTCCGGCTCGTAGAGGAGATATTTCTCGCTCGTGCCGTAGCCGTAAGCGTCGAGCATCGCCATCAGCGGGAAGTCTCCGGCAAGCTCCTCAAGCCCTGTGCGGTCGTAGCTGTTGTTTATCCTGTCATAAAAATCCGCCTCATACTGTGCGGCGCGGGGCAGCTCATAAGCGGCGCAAAGCGTCTCAAACTCAAGGCAGCTCTCCAGCGTGCCCGCAGCCTCCTCCTCTGTATAGCCGAGACGCTGCAGAAGATAGACGCTGACATCGTGGCAGAGCGTGTAGTAGAGCTGACCGAGCTCTGTCATGCCGTCGCCGCTGTACTCGTCGGAATCGCTGAGGCACAGCGGGGTGGAGTTGATTGCCACGGTGTAGTCCGTCGGCGTGTCATAGTCGGCGGCGGTGAAAACCGAGAAGATTCCGAGTCCGAGGTTCATCGCATCACCCGTGAGAAATTCCGTCATTTGATCGAGCGAGGCGATATGCTCTATTGCGGACATGACGGACGCGGCAGGCTCAACGCCGAGGGCGTTGCGCATGTCCCAGTCGGTCACGACGGAATAGAGATTCTGCACGAGCTGTGCATCATGGCTCGTGAGCGTCGTGTCTGTCAGGAGCGACTTCATCTGCTCGTCCAGCTCGTCGCTGCGCTCGCTGAAGGCGGAGACGCTGCTGAGCCCGTCGGGTATAACGGCGGAGGCTATCCATTCGCCGTTGACGGCGGCGGCAAAGTCGTCCTGAAGGCGAATGTCGCTGTCGGTGCTGACGACACCGACAAGGTCGGAATCGACCCATGCCGTGCCGCGTGTGGCGACGGCGGCAGCGGCTTGGGCTTCCGTGCCCTCGGCGGCAGCGTCCGGCGTTTCTGCGGCGGCGGCTTCCGTCGGCGCGGCGGTTTCCGCTGCGGGTGAGGTCTGCGTACACGCGCCGAGCGACAGGCACATCGCCAATGCCAGCAGCAGCGCGAGTAGTTTGTGTTTCATACCTTACATATTCCTTTCTTTCTATATTTTATATCTGCGCCGCACAATACGGCGCAGATGATAAAGCGATTACTCCCCGCCCTCGTGCGCGGGCAGCTCTGCCCAGATGTCCGTGGGACGGGCGTTGTGCCGCTGCCCCCATATGAACAGACCGACGGTCATGCATGCCAGCACAATACCGGAGAGCACAGTGCCCTCAATGCCGAACGCAGGGTCATAGGCAAAGCTCGCTGTCGCGCTGCCCGCGTCGAGCTTGAACACGGAGTACGGCATGACATTGCCGCTGTTGGGCAGACCGAAGATTATATTCTGCGTGAAGTTCCACGCAGTGTGTATCGCGGCGGCACACCAGAAGCTGTCAAAATAATACACCGTCAGCGAGAACAGCACCCCGCAGATGACGATATTGGCGATAGCAAGCGCCGACACGCCGGGGTTGAGCAGATGCAGCGCGCCGAACAGCACCGAGTTGCCGACGATTGCCACGACGGGAGAGCCGTAAGCGCGGCGGAGGCGCTGATAGACAAAGGCGCGGCACAAAACCTCCTCCGCAGAGGATTGAATAAACACTGCGGCAAAGATGAGCACGAACGCCACGGGGTCAAACGAGTCGAAATGTATATGTATATCGCCGTTTATGAGTGCGGCTGCGGCGCACAGCGCGTTCATGCCGAAGCCCATGGCAAGCCCTATGCCGAGATATTTCCACGTGTTGCCACGCACCCTGTTCCCCAGCGCACCGAGGATGGGGCGGTTTTTCGGGATGACGGCGAGCACGAGCAGCATTAGCGCCCATATTCCCCAAAACTCCGCGTACAATTCACTTGTCACCCATATGTCGTTGCCCGCCAGCGAGGGAAAGATGTCTTCCAGCCGCGCAATCACCCCGCCGAGTATCTGACCGCCGAACAGTATCATCGTTGCCGCCAGCCACAGCCACGGCAAGGTGAATAGCTTTTTCATCGCCGTCTTGAAATTCGACGGCGCGGTTTTTTGCCCGTCCATACGAGCCTCCCCTATAAGATATAATATGAATAGTGTAAGTATAAACTATTGCCGACAAAACATCAATATTTTAATACGCGGGTGAATGAAAAAAGTTACGCGGTGTATTGGCGTATTGCAAACAAAATCTCCGCAGAGCCGAAGCCCTGCGGAGAAACATATGTGTTATGTTTGGGGATTACCCCTCGACTATTGCCTTGGTGTCGCGCGCAATGACAAGTTCCTCATTCGTGGGAATGACAAAGACCTTGACCTTGGAGTCGGGCGTGGAGATCATGATGTCCTCGCCGCGCTTGGAGTTTGCGGCATCGTCAATCTTTATGCCGAGATAGCCGAAGTATTCGCAGATGGCGGCGCGAGTGCCCTTGCTGTTCTCGCCGACACCGGCGGTGAACACGATGGCATCCACGCCGTTCATCGCCGCCACGTAAGAGCCCGCGACCTTTGCCACCCAGTAGGCAAACATATCCAGCGCAAGCTGTGCGCGCGCGTTGCCCGCCTCGGCAGCATTGTCGAGATCGCGGAAGTCGGACGAAACGCCGGAAATGCCCTGCACGCCGGACTTCTTGTTGAGGATGGTGAGCATCTCGTCAATGTCGTAGCCGTACTTGTGCATGAGATACTGCATCACGCCCGGGTCGAGATCGCCGCAGCGCGTGCCCATCGGCAGACCGACCAGCGGCGTAAAGCCCATGGACGTGTCAACGCACTCGCCGCCGTCGACAGCGCAGATGGACGAGCCGTTGCCCATATGGCAGGAGACAATTTTCAGCTGCTCAATGGGCTTGCCCATGAGCTCGGCGCAGCGGGCGGAGACGTAGCGATGGCTTGTGCCGTGGAAGCCGTAGCGGCGCACGCCGTCCTTCTCGTAGTATTCATACGGCAGCGCGTACATATATGCCTTGCCGGGCATGGTCTGGTGGAACGCCGTGTCGAACACCGCCACCATGGGCACATCGTCGCCCATGACCGCCTTGCAGGCGTTGATGCCGGTGATGTTGGCGGGGTTGTGCAGTGGGGCGAACGGGGTGCACTCGTCGAGCGTCGCCATGACAGCATCGTCTATCTTCACGGAGCTGGCGAACTTCTCCCCGCCGTGGACGACGCGATGACCCACCGCGTCTATCTCCTTCATCGACTTCACCACGCCGTACTCCTCGCTCGTGAGCTTTTCGATGACGGCGGCAATCGCCTCAGAGTGCGTCGGCATTGCAACGTCCTCGCTGAAAACGCTCTTCCCGCCGACGAGCGGGGTGTGCTTGAGATGACCGTCAATGCCTATGCGCTCACACAGACCCTTTGCCATGACCTGCTCTGTCTCCATGTCGATCAGCTGGTACTTCAGAGACGAGCTGCCCGCGTTGATAACAAGAATTTTCATTGTATTCCGTTCCTTTCTTCTGTTGTGCTATTGTAAATACTAAAAAAATTAAGTAAAATACCAACTGAGCCTATTTTAATACAAATACGAGAAAACGCAAGTCTTTTTTGAGGAGGTGCGATAACCTCCGCGCGCAAATCAGGTAATGTCCTTATGCTCTTCCTTGTGCTCTTCAAAATATGCTCTCGCGGAGGCTGCGTCGCGGCGGATCTGCGCGGAAAGCTCCTCATACGACGCAAACTTCTGCTCACCGCGCAGGAAGCCGTAAAACTCCACGCGTGCCTGACGACCGTAGAGATTGCCGGAATAGTCCAGCAGATGGCTCTCCACGCTGACGCGGGCATCGTCGCTGACCGTGGGACGGACACCGACATTCGTGACGGCGATATAGCAGCTCCCGTCCTCAAGAAACACCTTCGTGGCATACACGCCGTGGCGCGGCACAAGCACCCCATCGGGGAAATACATATTGATGGTCGGTGCGCCGAGGTTCGTGCCGAGGTGGTAGCCGGAGCGGACAGTGTCCGAGAGTGTGTGCGGATGTCCGAGGAATCGGTTCGCCGTCTCAATATCACCGACGGCGATAAGCTCGCGGATATACGTGGAGCTGACGATGCGCCCGTCTATTTTCAGTGCCGGGATAATGTCACAGCCGAGCCCGTGCGCGGCGCAGTATTCCTTCAGACGCGCCGCCGTGCCCTCGCCCTTGTAGCCGAAGCAGAAGTCATGCCCCACGACTATCCACGCGATGCCAAGCTCCTCAATAAGCGAGGCGATGAACTCCTCCCACGGCATACGCATCATATGCTGATTGAAATGGAGAAAGACAACGTTATCGATGCCGTAGCAGCGGCGTATAAGCTCCTCACGCCCGATGGCGGAGTTGATGAGCGGCACCTCCTTGCCGAACACCAGCGTGTCCGGGTGTACATCAAAGCTGAGCACCGACGGTATTGCGCCGATCTCCCGCGCGCGCCGCGTCGTCATCTTCAAAAGCTCCCCATGCCCCGCGTGAACCCCGTCGAAGAAGCCCAGCGCGATGGCTCTTTTTGTCTGTGCCATGCAGTTTATACCTCAAAAAAGCTCTTTATCGTTTTCATCACGCCGCCCTGCGCGCGACCGAGCATTAAAAATTCGCCAGTCTCGGCGGAATACACCCGATACTCGCCGTCGGCAAGTCCGGCACTCTTCACGTTCACGTCATTGCCGCTGCGTATGCGCCGCTCCGCCGCCGCGTCCGCGCGCCATGCCGGCTGCGCGGAAAAGAGCGTATCTATCGGCAGAAGCAGCCGCTCCGCCTCGCCGGCGTTCGCCGCCGCGATGACCTCATCCAGCGTGTGCGCGGCATCGACCGTGAACTCACCCGCCTCGGTGCGCCGCAGGGCGCTCATGCACCCGCCGCAGCCGAGCGCCGCGCCGATATCGTCGCACAGGGCGCGGATATACGTGCCCTTGGAGCAGCGCACGTCCAGCACCGGGTCGCCCGCGTCCTCGCCGATGAGCGAGAGCGCGTCTATCCTTATTTTTCGCGGCTTGCGCTCCGCCGTGCCGCCCGCGCGGGCGATCTCGTAGAGCTTCTTCCCGTTGAGCTTGATGGCGGAATACATTGGCGGTGTCTGCTCCTGCTCGCCGACAAAGCGCGCGAGCACCGCGCGCAGCTCGTCCGCCGTCACATGCACCTCGTTCTGCGCGAGCACCGCGCCGGTGATGTCCTGCGTATCCGTGACCGTGCCAAGGCGCAGATGCGCGGTATAGCGCTTGTCGTGCGCCTCCGCAAACTCCACCGCGCGCGTCGCCCTGCCGACAAATACCGTCAGCAGCCCCGTCGCCATCGGGTCGAGCGTGCCCGCGTGGCCAATGCGCCGCTGATGCAGCACGCCCTTGAGCTTGACGACAACATCGCTGCTCGTCCATCCGGCGCTCTTGTCGATGAGCAGTATGCCGTTCATTTCCAGACCTCGTTTATAACGTCAAGTATCATCTCGCGCGCCTTGGCGGGCGTGCCGGATATGGTGCAGCCCGCGGCGAGGGCATGACCGCCGCCGCCGAAAACGGCGCAGATGTCGCTGCTGTTGACCTCCTCGGTCGAGCGCAGCGACAAACGGCACGTGCCGTCCGTCTGCTCGCGTATGGTGATGCTCAATGCGCAGCCCTCGGCACGCCCGGGGAGCGCGGCAATATCGTCCATATCCTCCTCCGACGCACCCGTCTCGCGCATCATGTCCTGCGTTATCTCCGCTACGGCGATCTTCCCCTCGCGGTAATAGCTCATCGAGAGATAGATAAGCCCCTCCAGCCTTATGCGCGCGGGCGATGCCGTGCGGAAAAAGCGCACATTTATCTCCGCATTGTCCGCGCCGAAGCGCAGCAGCTCCGCCGCCGCGCGGAACGACGCGGCATTCGTGTTGGCATATCTGAAGCAGCCGTTGTCCGTGGAGAGCGCCATGTATAAAAGCGTCGCCTCGCGCTTGGTGATGCTGCCGCGCAGCGCCTTGATGACCTCCAGCACTATCTCCCCGCAGGAGGAGCGGTCGGCGCAGACGAGGGTGCCTGCGGCATAGTGCGTATTGGTGGGATGGTGGTCAATGCAAAGGTCAACGCTGCCGGTATACCCCGGTGTCAGCAGCCCCTCGGTGGCAATATCCACGGCGAGGACAAAATCCGGCGCATACCCCTCCGGCGCGTGAAACGGTACAATGTAGCTCTTCAGCTTCTCCGTCAGTCCGGGATTCGGCATGACGCAGGCGTTCTTGCCGATACGGCGCAGGGCGCTGCACAGCGCCGCCGCACTGCCGACGGTGTCGCCGTCGGGGTTTTTATGCGTGAGCAGGAGAAAATTGTCGTGCTTTTTCAAAAGCTCCGCACAGTCCTTGAAATTCATGCTCTCACCCCTTCGCTCAGCCGTTGCCGTTCTCGCCGTCACGGTCGATGTCGAGCGAGTTGATGACCTCGTTTATATGCGCGCCGTATTCTATGCTGTGGTCGATTTCAAACACAAGCTCCGGCGTGTAGCGGAGATTCATGCTGCTGCCGAGCTCATGCCTGAGCCAGCCGGACGCGGACTTCAGCCCGCGCTTGAACTCCTTCTCATCACGCATACCCATCACGGACAGCCATATTTTTGAATAGCGCAGATCGCCCGTCGTCTCCACGCGCGTCACGCTTATCATCCCCTGCTGCACGCGCGGATCCTTCACCTCGCGCAGGAGCTTGGAGATGGTGAACTGTATATCGTCGTTTGTTCTTGCAAGCTTATTAGATGCCATAATGCTTTTTACCTCATATGCACACAGGTGCTTTGCTGCCAAAGCACCTGTAAAAATCAGAAAATCACTGATTTATCTGCTCCATAACGAAGCACTCGATAACGTCGCCGACCTTGATGTCGTTGAACTTCTCGACCTGCATGCCGCACTCGTACCCGGAGGCGACCTCCTTAACATCGTCCTTGAAGCGGCGGAGAGATGCAAGCTCACCCTCGTGAATGACGATGTTGTCGCGCAGAACGCGCACCTGACAGCCGCGCTGGATCTTGCCGTCCGTGCAGTAGCAGCCGCAGACCGTGCCGACCTTGGAGACCTTGTACGTCTCGCGCACCTCGGCGTGACCGATAATGACCTCCTTGAACTTCGGCGAGAGCATGCCCTTCATTGCCGCCTCAATTTCGTTGATGCAGTCATAAATGACACGGTACATGCGCATATCGACATGGCTTCTCGCGGCGCTGTCGCGCGCGGCATTGTCCGGGCGGACATTGAAGCCGACGATTATAGCGCCGGAGGTCGCCGCGAGCATGACGTCCGACTCGTTTATTGCGCCGACGGCGCTGTGAATGACCTTCACGCGGACCTCGTCGTTGGATATCTTCTCCAAAGAAGCCTTGACCGCCTCGGCGGAGCCCTGAACGTCCGCCTTGACAATGATGTTGAGCGTTTTCATCTCGCCCGCCTGTATCTGGCTGAACAAATCCTCAAGACTGACCTTCTTTGCGCCGCCCATGGAGCTGTTCATCTGTCGGATGCGGCGCTCCTCGGCAAGCTCCCTTGCCATGCGCTCATCCGCAACGGCGTTGAACACGTCGCCCGCGCTGGGCACCTCGCCCAAGCCGGATATCTCCACTGGGGTGGAGGGACCGGCCTCCGTGACGCGCTGCCCCTTGTCGTTTACCATCGTACGCACACGCCCCACGCAGGTGCCGGCAATGATAATGTCGCCCATACGGAGCGTGCCGTTCTGCACAAGCACGGTCATTATCGGACCGCGACCCTTGTCGAGGCGCGCCTCGATGACAGTGCCCTTTGCGGCGCGGTTCGGGTTCGCCTTGAGCTCCTGCACCTCGGCGAGAATGACGAGGTTTTCCAAGAGATTATCTATGCCCATGCCGGTTTTGGCGGATATGGGGCAGATGATGGTGTCGCCGCCCCACTCCTCGCTGACAAGGTCATACTCGGTGAGCTGCTGCTTTATGCGCTCGGGGTTTGCGCCGACGGTGTCCATCTTGTTTATCGCCACGACGACGGGGATACCCGCCGCCTTTGCGTGGTTGATGGATTCGATCGTCTGCGGCATGATGCCGTCGTCCGCCGCGACGACGAGAATGGCAATATCGGTCACCATCGCGCCGCGGGCACGCATGGAGGTGAACGCCTCGTGACCCGGCGTGTCGAGGAAAGTGATGGGGCTGCCGTTTATCTCAACGGTGTAAGCGCCGATATGCTGCGTAATGCCGCCCGCCTCGCCGGAGACGACGTTCGCATGGCGGATATAGTCCAGAAGCGAGGTCTTGCCGTGGTCAACGTGACCCATGACGACAACGACGGGCGCGCGGGAGATAAGATCCTCCGGCTTATCCTCATGGTCGTCGATAAGGCGCTCCTCAACGGTGACAATAACCTCCTTCTCGACCTTGCAGCCGAGCTCCATCGCCACGAGGGCGGCGGTGTCATAGTCTATTATCTCCGACACGGAGGCAAACACGCCCATCTTCATGAGGCGCTTTATAACCTCGGCTGCGGTCTTTTTCATGCGCGAGGCAAGCTCCCCCACGCTTATCTCATCGGGGATCTGCACCTTGAGCTGCTGCTTCTTGGCTATTTCAAGCTGCAGCTTGTTCATCTTGTCGCGCTCCTCCTGGCGGCGCTTGGCAGAGGCAAGCTGCTGTCCCGGGCGCTGCTTGGACTTGCTGGTTATCTTCTCCTTGTTGCCTCGGCGCAGGTTATTGTCCTTCGCCTTCATGCCCGCCATGTCCTCGAACTTCTCGTTGTATTTTTCGATGTTCACGGCAGCGCCGCCGCGCGTGTCGACAACGCGCTTCTCCGCGACCTGGCGCGGGGTGTGCGGCTTGTCGGGCTTCGCGGTCTTTTGCTGCTGCGGCTGCTGCGGCTGGGCACTCTGCTGCTGCGGCTGGGTGTTCGTGCCCTGCGCCTTTGCGGCGGGCGCTGCCGCCTGCTTGGGCTTTGCGCCCTTTGCGCCGTCCGCGCTCTTCGTCTCCGCACTCTTTGCCGGGGCGGGCGTCTCCTTGGGCTTGACGGCAAATATCTCCTCCAAGCTGGCAACCTGATTATGCTGGGTCATATACTCGAAGATAACGTCGAGCTCAGGCGTTTCGAGCACCTGCATATGGTTTTTCGGTGTGGTGGCATAGTCCGTGAGTATCTGGGTTATCACCTTTGACCCCACATTGAAATCCTTTGCCACCTCATGCACTCTGTACTTTATCATGCTCATACGTTAGTCCTCCTTTTTCCGTTCCTCTTGTTCCTCTCGTGAGCCGCGGCTTCCTTTTTGCGGCGCTCCGCCTTGGCAAAGCGCGCCTCCAGCTCCTCGGCGGCAGCGTCGTATTCGCCGCCGTACTCCTGCCGCAGTGCTTTCAGAAAGGCATTGGCAAAGCCGATGTCCGTCACCGCCGCCATTGAGCAGCCGTTCACGCCCACATGGGCGGATATATCCTCTTTCGTGAACGGCAGGCGCACCGTGACGGTGCTGCGCCCGCGCGTGAACCCCTCTGCCCGGCTTTTGGCATTGTCGGACGCATCGGACGCCAGCAGCAGAACCTTTGCCTTGCCCGCGCGGCACGCGCCGCCGGTGTTGACCTCGCCTATCGCGATCGCTCCCGCTTTTCTCATAAGGCCGAGCATATTCAGCAGTCTCTCGCTCATGCGCCGCCCTCCATTTCCGCCTGAAGTCTCTCATAAACCTCGCGCGGTATCTGCGCGGAGAACGCCCGCTCCAATGCGCGCGCCTTCACCGCCCTTTTCAGGCACTCCGCGTTCGGGCAGATATATGCCCCGCGCCCGGGGGCTTTGCCCTTGAAGTCAAGGCTGACCTCGCCCTCCGGCGAGCGCACAACACGTATCAGCTCGCGCTTGGGCTTCATCTCGCGGCAGCCCAAGCACTGCCGCATCGGTATTTTCTTCTGCACTGCCGCCGCCTCCTTTCAAGGTTGGGGTATGGTATCCAAATTTATCTCAGGGGCTTTTACCTTCGCCCAGAGCATTCTAAATATTGGCGCTGTCAGCTTGTCATATATGAAATATATTACCCAGCAAATCAGATATATTTCCACCTGCAATTCAAGTATGCGCAGCAGCAGGCGCGGGGGACTCTGCTGTACATCGTTGCCC
>CAVGKI010000039.1:0-13904 GCA_963629655.1 Butyricicoccaceae bacterium
GGCAAAAATGCACGATGCGGATGTGCTTGTATTTGCTTCACCCGTTTATTATTACCGTCCGGCGTTAACGCTTTTGCCGTATCCTCGCTGCCGTCTTTCATAGCTTGCGAATAATACCAACACTTGTAGCTGAGCATATCCAGAGCCTTATTTAGCTGCCGGATTTCCGCTTCCACACGTTCCTTTTGCTTTTGAATCAGCTCAAAGCGATTTGCATATGTAGAAGATCCCTCCACGCACCAATCCATAAAAAGCTTGATATCCTTGATTTCCAGCCCAGACTTTTTCAGGCACTCAATCACTCTGAGTGCTTCAACTTCATTATCGCTGAATTTGCGAATACCCGATTCACGGGTAAGTCGTGGGAAAAGCCCCTGCTTATCGTAATAGCGCAGCGTGGATATCGGCAAATCAAACATTTCCGCTACCTGTCCAATCGTATACATGGCACACCTCCAAAATTATTTTTAAAAAACATCTTGACCTGAAGTCAGGTTTATGTGCTATTGTTAGTATAGCACATGAAAATATTGTGCTTCAAGATATGAACAGGGAGGTTTTTGATTATGAGTAAGAAAGTTCTTATCATTTCCTCAAGCCCACGAAAGGGCGGCAACTCAGAAATGCTTGCGGCATCATTTGCCAGAGGTGCGGAAGAAGCCGGAAATGATGTTGAAACGATCTACCTTCGAGAAAAGCAATACGGCTTTTGCAGGGGCTGTTTTGCCTGTCTGAAGCTGGGGCATTGCGTTATTAAGGACGATGCTGCGGAAATCGTGGCAAAAATGCACGATGCGGATGTGCTTGTATTTGCTTCACCCGTTTATTATTACAGCGTCAGCGGTCAGTTGAAGACTATGCTGGATCGCGCGAACCCTTTGTTCGACACCGATTATGCCTTTACAAAGGTGTATTTTCTTGCGACAGCGGCAGAGGATGAGGAAGAAACAGCGGCAGGAAGCATCAAAACCATTCAAGGCTGGGTGGACTGCTTCCCGCGCTGCAAGTTAGCAAAGACTGTATTTGCCGGCGGAGTCAATGACATTGGCGACATTGCCGGACATACGGCGTTAGAAACGGCGTATCTGGTCGGCAAGGAGGTATGAACATGGCAGTGAAACAAACAGCAGGCAGAGACGCATTGGGTGAGTTTGCCCCGAAATTTGCAGCGCTGAACGATGATGTGCTCTTTGGTGAAGTCTGGAGTCGGGAGGACAAGCTCTCCCTGCGCGACCGTTCACTTGTAACAGTGACCGCATTGATGGCACAGGGGCTGACGGATGAGAGCTTCCGTTATCATCTGATCTCTGCAAAGAATAACGGCATCACCAAAACCGAAATTGCCGAGATATTGACCCATGCGGCGTTTTACGCGGGCTGGTCGAAGGCGTGGGCAGCATTCCGCATGGCAAAGGAGGTCTGGGCGGAGGCAAATGTGTCAGACGCGAGGACAAAGCACGAAAACGAGATGGTTTTTCCCATCGGTGCACCTAATGATGCCTATGCGAAATATTTTATCGGTCAGAGCTATCTTGCGCCGGTATCCACCGAACAGCTTGGTATTTTCAATGTGACATTTGAACCGGGCTGCCGCAACAACTGGCATATTCACCATGCGAAAAGCGGCGGCGGTCAGATACTCATCTGCGTTGCGGGCAGAGGCTTTTATCAGGAGTGGGGCAAGAGCGCGCGTGAGCTTCATCCGGGTGATGTGGTGAACATTCCTGCCGACGTGAAGCATTGGCACGGAGCGGTACCTGACAGTTGGTTTTCTCATCTTGCTATGGATGTGCCGGGTGAGGACGGCTCCAATGAATGGCTGGAGGCTGTAGATGACGTAACCTACAGGAAAGCAACGGCAAAGGAGAAGCTTCTTATCAGATAATAGTATCGGTTTTTTCCGCTTTTACTCTTGGCTTCTGCTCGATCTCCACGATTTTTCCCGCAGAAAGATAGTACAGCACGCACGAGGACACCTCCATGCCGAATATCCGGCGCAGTGCCGCCGCATAAGCGCGAAGCTGCGGCGCATAGAACTCACTGCGCCGCGCGATCTCATCCTCCGTACGGACGCGGTCGGTCTTGTAGTCGATGATGCACAGCGTTCCGCGCTCCTCAAGGCAGCAGTCCACAACGCCCTGCAGCAGGATCTCCTCGCCCTCGGCAGTGCCGAACAGCTCCTTCGCGCCGCATAAAAGCGAGAACTTGAACTCCCGGTGCAGCGCGTCCGCCGCGCGCATACGCGCGCCCAGCGGCGAGGCAAAGAGGGCGTATATCGCCCCGGAATCCACTGCCTCCGCTTCGCGCGCGCTGAGAAACCGCTCGCGCTCAAGCCGTGCTATCTCATCCCTGACCGCCTCTATAGAGGCGGTTTTTTCAAAGTCCATGCATTGCAGCGCAAGATGCGTCGCCACACCGCGCTCCGCCCCCGTCACGGGCTTATTCGCGCGCGTAAAGTCCGGCACGGGGAAGCCCGTATACCGCTCCGGCAAAAGCGGCGCAGCCTCTCCGTCCTCTGCCTCCCGTCCTTTCAGCTCCGTCGCCGTGACCTTTGAGGGCAGAGCCTCCGCCGCGCGGTGCGGATAGACAAACGCCAGCCGCCGCTCAAGCTCCGCGCGCGCGGCGGGATCGGCGGGGAGGCTCTCTGCGCTCTCCGTCTCCTGCGCGCGGGTATCGCTCCTTTGGCACAGACGTATTTTCAAATGCCGCTGCCCGTCGGCAAGCGCGGCGTATATCAGCCAGTTGACCGGCGCGGACACCGAGGCGAGCACCTCGCTCGCCATAGGGCTTGTCACTGCGGCGGACGATTTTTCTATCAGCTTCTCCGGCTCCTTCACCGCCGCCGTTATGAAAAGCCGCTCACGCGGGCGCGTCAGCGCCACGTACAAAAGCCGCATCTCCTCCGAGAGCATCTCACGCTCCAAGCGCAGGCGGATGGCATTGCGCGCAAGGCTGGGGTACTCCACACGACGCTCAAGATCAGTCACCTTGGGACCGAGCCCAAGCTGCGGATGGACGAGCACCGTGTCGCGGCTGTCCATACGGTTGAACGCATGCGCCGTGTCGCACAGGAACACAACAGGGAACTCCAGCCCCTTTGACTTGTGCACCGTCATTATCTGCACCGCCGATGTGCTCACCGCGCCGGTGCCCGGCTCCTGCCCGCGCTCGGCAAGCTGCCGCAGCCACTGCACAAAGCGGTGCACCCCGCGGTAGCCCGTCGCATCGAAGCGCTCGGACAGCTCTATCAGCTCCAGAAGATTTGCCCGCCGCTGCGCCCCGTCCGACATTGCCGAGCACAGCGCCAGCATATCAAGCTCATCCACAAGCTGCCACAAAAGCTCCGCCGCTGTGAGGTCGGGCGCGAGCGCGCGAAAGCGCGCGAGAACCGCCATAAAACGCGCGCCCTCACTGTTGCTTGCGGCATATGCCGCAAGCGCCGTATACAGGTCGCCTTTTGTGTCGGCGGCGCGCACTGCGGCAAGCTGCTCCGGCGTGAAGCCGAACGCGGGGGAGCGCAGTGCCGCGATGAGCGGAATGTCCTGATGCGGGTTATCTATCACCGCCAGCATCGACATCACACCCGACACCTCCACCGATGTGAAGAAGCCGCCGCCCTGTCCCGCCGCCACGGGTATGCCCATTGCCGAAAGCTCGCGCCGGTATATCGCGCCAACGGAATTTGCCGAGCGCATCAATATCGTAATATCGCCGTAGTCCAGTGCCCTGCCGCCGACCTCCGTGCCGGAGCGCATCAGGTGCAGTATCTCCTCCCCGACGCAGCGCGCCTCCAGCGCCGTCTTGTCCGGGCGCTCGCCGTCGTCGTCCTCGTCGGCTGCCGCGCCCACGTCGAGCAGCAGCAGCTCCGGCACGGGGACGCTGCCCTCATACGCCGCCCCGGCACGAAGCCGAGCGGCGGCATCATAGTCTATGTCCCCCAGCTCGCGCGACATGCACTGGGAAAACACCGCATTTGCGCAGTCGAGTATCTCGCGGCGCGAGCGGAAATTTTCCTGCAATATTATGCGCCGGGGCTCGCCGGGCGCGGCATCCGCCGCGTCGGCAAAGCGCGTGTATTTCTCGGTGAATATCTCCGGGTCTGCAAGGCGGAAGCGATATATCGCCTGCTTGACATCTCCCACGAGGAAGAGCTTGCGCCCCTCGTCGGATACCGCCTTGAATATCGTGTCCTGCACCCGGCTGACATCCTGATACTCATCCACCATTACCTCGGTGAAGCGCGCGGACATGCGCACGGCAAGCGCTGTCGGCGTGCCGTCCTCATTCGTCAGCAGCCGCGCCGCGATATGCTCCAAATCCGAGTAATCCACCACGCCCGCTCGGCGCTTGGCAAGCGCATACTGCGCGTCAAAATCCAGCGTCAGCGCCAAAAGCGCGCGCATGGCGGGCGCGGTCGTGCGCATATCGCCCAAAAGCTTTTCCGACGGCGCCGAAAGCGTCCCCGCTATCGAATCCATCGCCTTTTTGCAGGCACTGCGCCGCGTCTTGATGCGCTCGGAGAGCGACGTGTCGGGCGAGGCGCGCAATGTGCCCAGACGCGGGAACACTATCGGCAGGCACTCGCGCGCTCTGTCCCAGCCCAGCTCAAGACAGCGCGCAAGCTCGCGTATCGCGTCCGCCGTCTCGCTGACGCTCGGCATATACGCCGCGCTTATCTTCTCGTTTCCTGCCATCGCCTGCATAAGTGCGTCCATCTCGCCGCTCCAATAGCGCGCCGAGCGCGCGGCGGCGGAGAGTATCTCCCGCCCCCACGGCGTGTCCCCCGCGTCGGCGGCAGGACGCTCCAAAAGCTCCGTTTGCTCGCGCGCCCATGCCTCCGAGCGCGCATGACATTGCATTTTCTCATGCAGCGACAGCACCAGCGCGCCGAGGCGGCTGTCGTCGCGCCCGATGCCGACGGTGTCCGCCAGCAGCAGGAAGCCGGGGTAGTCGCCGCTCTTGGCGTAGCGCGTCTCCAAAACGCGCTCCAGCGCCGCCGCCCTCATGGCTGCCGCGCGCTCGTCGTCGGCTATCTTAAAATCCGGGCTTATCCCGGCGATATGGCTGTTCTCGCGCAAAAGCGCTGCGCAGAACGAGTGTATCGTGCCTATCTGCGCCCGCTGGCACAGCGCGCTCTGCCGCCGCAGTCGGCGCGAGCCGGGGTCTGCGGCAAGGCGCGCGGCAAGCTCGTCCATTATTCTGCCGCGAAGCTCGCCCGCCGCTGCGCGCGTGAAGGTTATTATGAGGAAGCTGTCGAGGTCGGCTGGGTGCTCCGCATCCGTGACGAAGCCCATAAGCCGCTCGGTGAGCACCTTGGTCTTGCCGCTGCCCGCGCCCGCCGAGACAAGCACCGTACTGCCGCGCGTGTCTATCGCGCACTGCTGCGCCGCCGTCGGTTTGAAATCAGCCATTGTCGTCCTCCCCCTCCAGCATGCTCCACACCTTGTCGGGCTTGAGATGCGCAAGATACCGGCAGCTCTCGCCGTTCTCGCCGTCGGCAAAGTGACAGGCATCAAAATAATCACAATTGACGCAGGCGTTCTCGCGCTGCCCGCGATAGTACGGGTCTGCGGCAATGCTCCCGCGTCTGAGCTCGCCCGCCATCTCGGTCAGGCGCTTTTTTATGTGCCGCGCCAGCAGACCGAAGCGCGCCGCCGTGGCGACATCGTCCGCCGCCGGCGCGCCTTTTTTGAAGTGCACGGGGATATAGCGCTTGTCCGCGCCGTGCTCCCACGCCTCCATCAGCTCCGCATCGTCCAGCACGAGCCCGCTGCGCCGTATGGCATCGGCGCGCTCCCTGTCAAGCTCCGTGTCCTCCGCGTCGTGCCGGAGCGAGAGCATGGCGCTGCGCGCGGGGACATACATCACGCCTGCCGGCACGGTCTCCGCGCCGTAGAGCGCTTTCCCGTTCTCGCCGAGGGCGAAGAGGTATAGCAGCATTTGCAGCCCCATGCCGTACCATACATCCGCCATGGAGAATTTCTTTCTGCCCGTCTTATAGTCGACAACGCGCAGGTACAGCTTGCCGTTGTGCAGCCAGCCGTCCACGCGGTCGGCAACGCCCGTGAGCGTCACGTTCCCCTCGCCGTCGTCAAGCTCAACCGGCGACAGCTTCTCCGCGCGTGAAAAGTCCAGCTCAAAATCCAGCGGTTCAAAGTCCGAGCGGCGCAGCTCCTCCGCCATGTCCGCCACGACCTGCCGCACATCGCGCGTCAGGCGGCGAAAGAGGTAGACAAAGCGCGCGCTCTTCTCCTCAAAATCGTTGAGGCGGGTGTGTATATACGTTTCCACGTGCCGGGTGCATATTTTCGTCAGCTCGCCGTCGTCCACGGCGCGCCAGCCGCCGCGCTCCTTGACCTCGCGCGCGGTCGCCTCAAGCACGAAGTGCATGAACGTGCCTATCTCCGGCGGGGTGAAGCCCGCCGGCTCATACGGCTTTGCACGCAGACCGTATTGGCAGAAGTAGGCGTATTTGCACGAGGCGAATTTATCTATCCTCGACGCGCTCAGGCGCAGCCGCTCTCCGTAGAGGCTGCGCACCGCGGTGGGGCTGAGGCTGCCGCGCGTCATGTCTGCCGCGCGCGCTATTGCGGCGCTGCGCTCCGGCTGGGTCTCGCGGAAATACTCCGCCGCCGCGCGCTCCGCGCCCGTGCCGCCGTGCACCGCGTGCGCGGCAAGCCCCAGGGCAGGGGCGGGGGCGGACATGCGCGCGTCCTCAAGCCGCCCTCTGCGCGGCGTAATGCCGAAGAGCGCCGCCGCACGGTTATACACGAACGCCGGGCGGACGCTCTCACCGGCGCTGTCCGTCAGCGGGCAGAGCATCGTCAGGCTCTCCGACGGGAGGGTCAGGCAGTTGTATATGAGCGAAAACTCGCGCCACAGCTCACTCTCGCCGCCCCCGCCAAGGTCGAGCCCCTGCTCGGACAGGCGCACGCGCTCCGCGTCGGAGAACACCCCGGCAGTGTCGTCCGCGTGCGGCAGACGCTCGTCGCTTGCGCCGAGGATGAGAAGATGCTTTATGCTGCGCCGGCGCATACGGTCAAAATCGCCCGCCGACACCGCGTCCAGCGAGACGGGTATCGTGCCCACGTCGTATTTCGACAGCGTGAGCCCGAACAGCCGCCCGAACTCCTCGCGCGTCATTTCGCTCTCGCCGAGGATGGCGGCGCTCTGCTCCAGCGCGGCGGTGATGATGCCCCATAGCTGCACATACTCCTGCGCCAGCGCGCCGCGCCCCTCGTCCGCCATCGCCGCCGCGCGCGCCTCCAAAAGCTCCGGCAGCTTCAGGCGCGAAAAGTACATCGCCAGCGCCGCCGCCTGTCCCTGCGCGCTCTCCGCCGCTGTGCTCTCCCGCTCAAATTCAAGCAGCGGCGCGGCAAGACGGCGGCGCAGCGCGTTTATCCGCGCCAGCCGCGCGTTCGTCTCGTCGTCGTATTCCGCGCCGTAGCCGTCGGGGTGCTGGTGCCAGTCCTCCGCGCGCGCCCATGCGCTGCCGCGAAGCTGCCATTTGAAAATATACGCCTCAAGCTCGTCGCACTCGTCCGCCGTCAGCCCCGTCAGACCCGTGTGCATGTAGCTTATAACATCGTCAATGTCCCAGCCGCCGTCGACTATTTCATACACCAGCGACACCAGCAGCGGCAGCGGCTTATACAAAAGCTCGCTCTTTTTCGCAGTGAACAGCGGCACGCCGTAGTGCCGGAAAATGCTTTCGAGCGTGCCGCGATAATCGTCGAAGCCGCGCACCGCCACGGCAATGTCGCGCCAGCGCGCGCCGTGCTCACGCACAAGCTCCAGCGCCTTTGCCGCGGCGAGCTCGCATTCTGCGCTCATGCTCTCCGCCGTCACAAGCTCGACGGCACACTCGCCCTCGAAGCGGGCGGAGGAATAGGAGAACATATTGTCGGCGAAAAACCGCAGAGCTTCGCACTTGCCGCTTGCGCCGTCAAGCTGCCGCTCGCGCTGCTCTGTGCCCAGCTCCTTCGCCATGGCGGAAAGAGCGCGCCCCGCTCTGCGGCTGAGGGCAAAAACCTCGCTGCCATCCGTGAGCGAGTCGACCGTGAGGCATACGCTCACATCCGCGCCGCTGCTCAAAAGCGCGCGTATGACCGCCGTCTCCTGCGCGGTGAAGTCTATAAACCCGTCAATATAGATATGGTGCTCTGCGCCTATTCCGCTCTCCGGGATCTGCCGCGCCAGCACCGTCAGCGCGTCGGCTGGGTCGGCATGCCCGTTGGCGACAATGGCATCATACGCCTCGCTTATGAGCGCAAGATCCCGCAGCTTGTCGCCGAGGCTGTCGTCCATCTCCGCCGCAGCGGCGATAAGCGCCTCGGACGTGATGCACGCCGCCTTCAGCTCATCCACCGCAGTGAGCAGCAGCGCCTGCAGCTCCGCGCGGCGCGCGGCGGCGGAATAGACGCGCAGACGGCTGCCCACGCTCGCCGCGGCGAGCGCCATGCACAAGAGCCGCCCGCCCTTATCCAGATGCTTTGCCGCGCCGCCGCCGAGCTGTGCTCTGAGCCGTCTTGCAAGCCCCGTGAAGCTGAACACCTCCGCATAGCGCGACACGCTGTCGCCGCACACGCGCCCCAGCTCGCGCTCCGCCTCGTGGCTGTATTGCTCCGGGACTATCAGCATCCGCCGACCCTCGCGCCGCACGACGGCTTCGTTTATCTCGTCTATCACGGCGGAGGTCTTGCCCGTGCCCGCCTTGCCCGTTATGAGAGTGAGCATATCCGCCCTCCCGTTTTTTCTATAATACTATATTCTAATTACTAATTATATCCGACTGCTCCAATCGCGTCAAGTAAGACGATACCCGCGTGGCATAACGGAGAAGAATCAAAGCTTTCCGTCAGCCAATAGTATAAGCACAAAAACACTTGACATCTGCGGCTTGTGCAAATAAACTCTGATTATAGAAATAATGAAAAGGTGGTGGGCGGCAATGCGCAGATTGGCTTTGGCAGCGGTGGCGTTCTCTGCGGCTGTGTTTGCCGCGAACTATCTTCTGCCCTCCGACGCGCTTGCCGTGCCGGGTGCGGTATCTGCCGCAGCTGCGCTCGCGCTCGCTGCCTTTTTCCGCAGCAGGCATTCTCGCCGCGCTGTTATCGCGCTTCTTGCGTTCGCCGCTGGGCTTGCCGCGTTCATGCTGCACTCCGCGCACACCACCGCGCCCGCGCATGAGCTGGACGGCAAGACCGTTGAAATCACCGCCGTTCTGCTCGACTATCCCGATGAATATGACGATTACTGCCGCGCCGAGGTCAGATTTGGCGGGGCATTGCCGCACTTGAAGGCTCTGCTCTATGATAACGACGGCGCGCTTGCCGCCGCCGAGCCGGGGCAGACCGTGCGCCTCACGGCGAAGCTGCGCGCCGCAGACACGCGCTGGGGCAAGGATTATGACTATTATAATTCCAAGGGCATATACCTCACCGCAAGCGCAAAATCGGATATTGAAATACTCCCCAAAGTGCGGTGCACCGCCGCGCTTTGGGCTGCTGCTCGCCGTGCGGCAGCCCAAAGCATTGCGCGCATCTTCCCGGCTGACACGGCGCATTTCATGCGCTCCATCATGCTCGGTGATAAGGACGGGCTTTATGACGACCTGCCGCTCTATACGGCACTGAGCCGTGCGGGGTTCATGCATGTGGCGGCGGTGTCGGGGATGCACGTGTCGTTCCTTGTCGGACTGCTGCGGGTACTGCTGGGCAAGTCGCGGCGCAGCGCACTTCTGTGCGTCGCCGCCGTGTGGGTGTTCGTGGCTGTCACAGGTGCGGGCGCGTCCGCCGTGCGTGCCGGGTTTATGCAGTCCATGCTGCTCCTTGCGCCCATCGTCCGGCGCGAGAACGATCCCGTCACGTCGCTTTCGACCGTGCTTGCCCTCGTGCTGCTGAAAAATCCGCACGCCGCCGCCAGCATAAGCCTCCAACTCTCGTTCGGCGCGATGGTCGGCATTTTCGGGTTTTATGAGGGCATCAACTCCGCCCTGCTGGGCTGTGTCAAATCGCGCCGCGCCCGCCGTCTGCTTGAAAAGCCGATGGGCATCGCGGCGTGCTCGCTCGCCGTGATGGTCGTCACCGTGCCGCTGACGGCAGTGCATTTCGGCAGCGTGCCCGTCCTATCGCCGGTGATGAATGTGGCGGCACTGTGGGCGGTGTCGCTGTGCTTTTGCGGCGGATATGTCGCGTGTGCGCTGGCACTTGTGTCGGTCAAGCTGGGCACGGCGGCGGGGTGGCTCGTCTCGTGGGCGGCGCGGTATATCTTCGTCGCGGCAAAGCTCGTTTCGGGCGTGCCCTTCGCCGTGCTGTATCTGGACAATGTTCCCGCCGTGTGCTGGCTCGTGCTGGTGTATGTTTTCTTCCTCGCGGCGGTGTTTCTGCGCGTGAGCGCCGCGCGGCGGCTGATATATCCGCTTGCCGCGTCCGCCGTTACGCTCGCGCTGCTGCTTGGTCTGCTCCGCCTTGATGCCTCGCGCGGCTACGGCACTGCCGCCGTGCTCGATGTCGGGCAGGGGCAGAGCATTGCCGTCATCTCCGGCGATGCCGCCGTTGTGATCGACTGCGGCGGAGGCGGCAAGACCCGGCGCGCCGGAGAGACGGCGGGGGCGTATCTTCTTGACCGCGGGCACAAGCGGCTGGACGCGCTCGTGCTGACGCACCTGCACGCTGACCATGCAAACGGTGTGTGCCAGCTGATGGAGCTTGTGGACGTGGGGCTGCTCATCCTGCCGGCAGAACCGAATGATGACGACGGGCTGCTCGCCCCGATACTTGAGAGCGCCGCCGCGCACAACACCCCGGTCGTGTATGTTGACCGGGATATGCACCTTGAGAACGGCGGCATAACGGCGGAGCTGTACGCTCCGGCGGACGCGGGCGACGCGAACGAGCGGTGCGTCATGTGCCGCGTGTCGCTTGGCAGCTTTGATATGCTCATCACGGGCGACGCGCCCATTGCGGCGGAGCGTGCCCTCATCGCGGAGCACGACATACGCGGCGTGGAGGTGTACGTCGTCGGGCATCACGGCTCAAAGTATTCAAGTGGGGATGATCTGCTTTCCGCGATCGGGGCGGACACGGCGATAATAAGCGTCGGGTACAACAGCTACGGTCATCCCACGCCGCAGACGCTTGAGCGCCTCGCGGCGAACGGGTACAGCGTATACAGGACGGACGAGAACGGGCGCATTGAAATGCACGTGCGATAGACCGCAGCGAGGCTCGGGCACTCCGCACAGCGCATGTCAAGGCGGGTCGCTTGTCGCAAAAACAACAAAGAAGCAAGCAGCGCGTAGGTGCAAATTTGCGGCAATACGAGGAAATTGCATTTAATCAAACGCAAAACATTATATTCTTGGTCATAATGCAACAAGAGTAGAGGCTAAAATCGGCATATTGCTGATTGACGGGGCGACAGGTGAATGATACAATATCATTAAATAGTTTCGGTATAGGCACGAGGGAAACAGAAATGAAAAAAATGTATGTTCTCATAGGTAACTACGGCAGCGGCAAGACGGAGCTGGCGCTCAACTTTGCGTTTCAGGCGGCTGCGCGCGGCGAGAGGACGGAGCTTCTTGACCTCGACATGGTAAACACCTACTTTCGCCTTACCGAGCGCGGCAGAATGACGCGGATGAAGGAGATCCGCCTCGTTTCGCCGAACTTCTCCTGCTCCGGCATTGAAACGCTCTCCCTCCCGGCGGAGGTCGCCTCCGCGTTCGCAATGGACTGGGACACGGTCGTGTTCGACGTGGGCGGGGACGCGGTCGGCTCTACAGCGCTGGGGCGCTATCATCAGGATTTTATGGAGCTTGAGGACGGCGCGCTTGAGGTGCTCAACGTCGTGAACATCCGCCGCCCGCTCGCCGGCACGGTGGAGAAGATCGTGAAGCTCCAGCAGGAGATGGAGATACATTCCCGCCTGAAGATCACCGGCATGATAAACAACACCAATCTCGCCACTGCCACCACGGAGGCGGAGCTTCGCGACGGTTACGAGATGATACGCGAGGTGTCCGAGATCACAGGAACGCCGGTGCTCTACACCTCCGGCAAGAAGGAATTTCTCGAGAAGTTCCTCGCCGAGGGGCACGACCCCAAGTATATCGGCACGCCCATCGCCATAGACACGTATATGGAGCGTGACTGGGAGAGCTGGGTAAGAGGACTGAGCGAATAAGCGCGACCCCGCGAAAGCGGTTTTATATAGTTCCACATAGTTCAACAATGGCAAATCATATAAGAAAAGAGGTTGTACAATGGTAAAAGTAACTATCAGTGAGCTGGTCTGTAAAGGCTGCGGCCTCTGTGTGAGAGCATGCCCGAAGAATGTTCTTGCTCTCTCCAAGACGAAGCTCAACGCAAAGGGCTACCATCCCGCAGAGGTAGTCGATCAGGCAGCCTGCATCGGCTGCGCGTCCTGCGCGCGCACCTGCCCCGATGTAGCGATCAGGATAGAGAAGGATTAAGGAGGAAAGAAAAATGGCATTGACTCTTATGAAGGGTAGCGAGGCGATCGCGGAAGCCGCCATTCGTGCCGGCGCGCGCTTCTTCTTCGGCTATCCTATCACCCCGCAGACTGAGATTCCCGAATATATGTCCGCACGTATGCCCGAGATCGGCGGCTGCTTCCTGCAGGCCGAGAGCGAGGTTGCGGCAATAAACATGGTGTACGGCGCAGCCTCCACCGGCGCGCGCGTTATCACCTCCTCCTCCAGCCCCGGCGTCAGCCTCAAGCAGGAGGGTATTTCCTACTGCGCCGGCGCACAGCTTCCGTGTGTCATTCTCAACGTCATGCGCGGCGGTCCCGGACTTGGCAGCATTCAGGCATCTCAGGGCGACTATTTCCAGGCGACCAAGGGCGGCGGCAACGGTGACTACCACCTTATTACCTACGCTCCCGCATCCATTCAGGAAGCGATCAACATCTTCAGCTACGCCTATGACAAGGCTGAGAAGTACAGAGTGCCCGTTATGATGCTGGCAGACGGCATCATGGCGCAGATGATGGAGCCGGTCGAGATGCCGGAGATGGTCGAGTACAAGGTCGACCCGGAGAAGAAGCCTTGGGCAGCCACCGGCTGGAAGCCCGGTGACGACCCCGCAAAGCGCGCGGTCATCAACTCTCTGTACATCAACACCGAGGAGCTTGCCGTCCACAATGACGAGCTTCAAGCCATCTACCGCGAGATCGAAAAGAACGAGGTGGAGTTCGAGTGCTACAAGACCGAGGATGCCGAGTTCGTCATCACCGCGTTCGGCACTGTCGCCCGCATTGCAAAGTCCGCCATCAATGACCTGCGCGAGCAGGGCATAAAGGTCGGTCTGTTCCGCCCCATCACCGTGTGGCCGTTCCCGTACGCCGAGCTTGCCGAAGCCGTCAAGGGCGCAAAGGCGATACTCGATGTCGAGGTCAACGAGGGGCAGATGATGGAGGACGTTCGTCTCGCCGTCAACGGCGCGCTGCCTGTTGACTACTTCGGTCACTGCGGCAGCCAGATGCCTACCACCGAGGAGATAAAGGCAAAGATCCTCAAAATGAAGGAGGGTAAATAAATGTCCGTCGTATTTGAAAAAACCTGTTACCTGACCGACAAGCAGTTCCACTACTGCCCCGGCTGCAACCACGGTATTATCCACCGCCTCGTCGCCGAGTGCCTCGAGGAGTCCGGCATGGGCGGCAACATCGTCGGTGTCGCGCCTGTCGGCTGCTCCGTTTTCGCTTATGATTACTTCAATGTCGATATGCTCGAAGCGGCGCACGGTCGTGCTCCCGCAGTTGCCACCGGCGTGAAGCGCGCAAAGCCCGACGCTCTTGTTTTCACCTATCAGGGCGACGGTGACCTTGCCTCCATCGGCACCGCCGAGATCGTTCACGCCGCCCACCGCGGCGAG
>CAVGKI010000040.1:0-13895 GCA_963629655.1 Butyricicoccaceae bacterium
AAAAGCCGGTTTTGTTAAAAACGAAAGTTATTTCAAAGAAATGTATATCCACCAAATCACAGAGAAATGGGGGATTAACCTCTCTGCAATTTCAAATCAGGGCAAGATGGAAAAACGCTTCGATTTCGTTGTTAAAACGCCTGATATGATTTATGGCATTGAGACAAATTTCTACGGCAGCGGCGGGAGCAAGCTCAATGAAACAGCTCGCAGCTATAAAACGCTTGCTTTAGAAGCCGATAACATTGACGGCTTTAGCTTTGTTTGGTTTACGGACGGTAAAGGATGGACGAGTGCGAGGAATAATCTTGAAGAAGCCTTTGATGTAATGGAGAACATATACAGCATTAAGGATTTGGAAAAAGATATAATGACAAGTATTTTTCGATAAGGAGAGATAACAGTGCCAAATAAAATTTTCAAATACAAGGTGAATCTAGAGCCGTTAAGGATTGAAAATCAAGAGCAGAATGCGTTTAGGGTGGATCTGTTAAACATACCGTATTTGCTTTACTCAGTTGAAACGCTTGCAACGGGAGAAATTATTGCCATAAACAAGCCCGGCGGAAAGCGGAACTTTGGCAGATTATCCCGCGATGATTTTATGGTGTTTATCTACAATCCCACAGAAGAAAGCCTGTGGTTGATTAGCCATAGTGAGATTAGCAACGATATTGAACAAAAATACAAATATAACAAAGATACGACAATTTCTCTCATAAAAGCGTTGTACCGGGTTTGCTGCGGAGAGGAGCCTGACAGCGTGATTCAAGAAATGCAGTTGAAAGATACTGTGGGAATTTCGGTAGAAACCATTCTTAAAGCATACAAATGGATATGGGGTCAGGAGGATTGCAATTATCCGACAAAAGCCGGTCGATGGCTGTCTATGAATGCACTTATGGACAGATTTAATCTCAGCGCAGAGGATTGCAGGTGATGGCGAAGAGGATCACAAAGTGGGAGCCGGAAGATTTTGAGTTGGAAATGACAACACATTGGTCGTTCCCAAAGCGCGGTGACTGGGCAACCCATGATGCAAAATGGCGCGGAAACTGGTCACCGTATATTCCGCGAAATGTTATACTTAGATATTCAAATGAAAAAGAGCTGGTTCTCGATCAATTTGCCGGCGGAGGGACAACCCTTGTAGAAGCAAAGCTGCTCAACCGCGATATTATCGGGGTTGACGTGAACGATGCTGCCCTTGCGCGCTGCAGAGAGAAAACCGATTTTGAGCACGAGGGTGCTGACGGCAAGGTATATATTCGCAAGGGCGATGCACGGCATTTAGATTTCATACCCGATAGCAGCATAGATCTTATTTGCACCCACCCGCCGTATGCCGATATTATTCGGTACAGCGAGGATATAGAGGAGGATTTGTCTCATTTAAAGGTCAAAGACTTCCTTGAAGAGATGAAATCCGTAGCTGCCGAAGGCTACCGCGTGCTGAAAAAGGACAGGTTCTGCGCCGTGCTTATGGGCGACACACGCCAAAAGGGCTGCATGATTCCGATGTCATTTGAGGTTATGCGCATTTTTGAGGCTGCGGGGTTTAAGCTGAAAGAGCTGATTATAAAGGAGCAGCATAACTGCAAGGCAACAGGATATTGGAAAACAAACAGCGTAAAATTCAATTTTCTGTTGATTGCTCATGAGTATCTGTTTGTGTTTAGAAAGTGATAAACAACAGCAGCACCCCCGATGCACGGTCGAAGAACCGGCATCGGGGGTGCTGCTATGCTGAGTTAATAGTATTATCACTCTCCCGCGTCGGGGGCAAGCTTACGGTATGCCCACGTGACAAGCCTTTCGACCGGCGGGCGGAGCACCCGATCGAGCGCGTTCACGAGCCTGTCCGCCGCGGCGGACAGCGCCACAGCCAGCGCATAGCTCACCGGCAGAGCGAGAGGGAAGAAAAAAATCCGCCGCGCCGCCGCCGGCACGAGCAGCGACAGCCAACCGTAAATGAACGAGTCGGTGATGGACGAGAAAAGGAACGCGCCGTAGGAATACCTCGACACCGCCGCCATCAGCCGCGTCAGCCATGCCGGGCAGCGCGACAGGTCGAGGCTCAGCACGAACAGAAAGACCAGAGGGGATAAAACTGCGTTCTGCAGACCCTCGTGCGAGTATAAAAACGCCTGAGCATACGGCAGGGCGACGGGCGAGGCGGGTGAATACACAAGAAAGTTGAACAGAGAAAAGCCCACCAGCGCCGCGAGCAGCCACAGCCCGCATTTCCCCGCGCCCGGCTGCGGGCGGTATTCGCCGATGTATGCGCCCATGAGGTAGAACATTATCGGCCATATCCTCTGCCACCAGTACGGGCAGAGATTGACGAACACGTTCAGCGCCGAGAACGGCAGACACGAGAGCGCGGCAATGCTCACAACAAGAATGCGCTTGTGCCCGCGGCAGGACAGCGAGGAATACATGAGGTTGAGAAACGGGATCATCAGAAACAGCCCGCCGTAGAGCAGAATGTACCAGCTGTATTCCGACGCGGTGAAGTTGATGATGGAGCCGAAGAAGCTGCGCACCGTCAGCTTCGTGCCCAGCCAGAGGTGTGAATATATAAGGTCGAGCACGGCGCAGATAAGATACATCTCCAAAAGGCGCAGTATGCCGAGATAGTAGCGCGCGCTCAGCTTACGCCCGCGCTGGAAATAGCCCGACAGCATGAGAAAGAGCGCAAGCGCCGGCGTGAACGATGTGCGCAGAAGCTCCGACAAAAGCGCGCCCATGCCGGAGAACCCTGCGTTATATATGTCACAGTGAGTGTAAAAGTGCACACCCATGACGAAAAAGAGGGCAATGCAGCGGATGAGATCGGGGTTGACCTCGCGTGCCCTTGCGGGATTGTTTGGCATAATCAAATCTCCTTACCCGCCCCGGCAAAGCTTCGGCACAGATGCCGCACGCAGCAGCTTTCACACTGCGGTCTGCGCGCGCCGCACACGGCGCGCCCGTGCAGCACAAGCGCGTGGCAGAAGTCGGAGGAGCGCAGCGGGTCTATCACCTGCCGCAGCACGGCTTCAATCTTCACGGGGTCTTTGAACCCGTCCACAATGCCCATGCGGTTGGTCAGGCGGATGCAGTGTGTGTCCACAACGGTCGCGCCGGGGACATGGAACACGTCGCCCAGAATGAGGTTTGCCGTCTTGCGCCCTACACCGGGCAGCGCCGTCAGAGCCTCCATCGTGCGCGGCAGCTCCCCGTTGTATTTTTCCAGCAGCACCTGCGCGCACGCGACGATGTCCCGCGCCTTCGCGCGGTAAAACCCGCACGAGTGCACATATTTCTCCACATCCTCCACGCGCGCCGAGGCAAAGTCCTCCAGCGTCGGGAAGCGCTCAAAGAGCGCGGGGGTTATTTTGTTGACGCGCTCATCCGTGCACTGCGCGGCGAGACGCACCGAGAATAAAAGCTCATAGTCCTTGTCCCAATCGAGCGTACAGCCCGCCTCCGGGTACTCCGCCAGCAGCAGCGCGACTATCGCGTCTATATCTCTCTGCGGCAGCACGGTCATCTCACGAGCGTGATGTTCCCGCCGCATTCGAGCACGTCGATGGGCGTGTTCATATATGCGCCGCCGAAGTGCCACTCCACCGCGAGCGTGTAGGAATTTGAACTGCCCGTGGGCAGGTCAAGGTTGAAAGTCGTGGAGGCAAGCTCGTTTTTCGCCATGGTGCTGCCGTCATATGTGAGCGCGCCGACATCGAGCGTGGCGTACTGCCCGCCGAGGGAAATGTTCACCGAGCGCGCCGGCTCAAGGTGCAGACTGTACGACATGGTGCTGACGGTGACGGTGACGGCGACGGTGCTGTCATCCACGGTCTTTGCCGACCAGTCCGCCACGATGTTCAGCCCCTGCACCGGAGAGGTGGACTCAAAGCTGCCGCTGCCCAGCTCCGTCCCGACGGGAGCGGGCGTGGGTGTGGGCACGGGGGTCGGCGTGGGGACGGGCGTGGGTGTGGGCGCTTCCGTCGGCAGGGGGAGAAGCGAGGGCTCCGCCGTCGCCTCGGCGGGGGTGAAAGTCGGTATGGAGGTGACGACCGTGGACTGCGTCTCCGTCGCATCAAGGCGCACGTCGTCGATGTTGGCGGTGTCCTGCCCGTCGTTCAAGAGCGAGAATATCACCGCCACGAGCAGCACGAAAACAACTATAAAGAGAACAGCAACAAGCTTGTTTTTCATGTATCAGCACTCCTTTGAATGTACTTTAGGCAAGACCGCATAATACGGCAAGAGCAGATGCCGCTGCCGTGTTGTGCGGTGTTGCCTTTATATTATTATACAACACCTCGCGCGAATTGTCTATTGCCGATTATGACTGTTTGACGTGTATGCAGAGGCAGATGTTGCCTCTGACACCCTCATATCGCCTCCCGTGCGCTCATATGCTTAACCACGAGCAAATTGGGAGTGGTGTATGTGCGTACAAATATTGAAGAGCGGGTCGCCGACCTTGCCGCGTACATCGTAGATAACCAGACCACCGTCCGCGCCGCCGCCAAGCAATTCGGCATTTCAAAGTCCACGGTCCATAAGGATCTCACGGAGCGGCTGCCGCGCATCGACCCCGGACTGTACCGGCAGGTGCGCACCCTGCTGGATCTCAACAAGGCAGAGCGGCACATCAGGGGCGGGCTTGCCACAAGGCGCAAGTACAAGGGAGAATAAACGCCAAGGAGCTGTGAAGCCCTGCCTGGTTTGGCGCAGGACTTTTTCACAGCTCCTCGTTATTATTGTGTATACGCTTTACTTCTTTTCCTTGCCCTTGATGTACTCGTCGATGCTCTTCGCGCCGGCTTTGCCCGCGCCCATGGCGAGGATAACGGTGGCAGCGCCGGTGACGGCATCGCCGCCGGCAAAAACGCCCTCGCGCGCGGTCACGCCGCCCTCGTCGGCTTCGATGCCGCCCTTGCGGGTGAAGGTCAGCCCCTCGGTCGTGTTGCGGATGAGTGGGTTCGGGCTCGTGCCGATGGCGATGATAACGGCGTCAACATCGAGAATCCAGTTGCTGTCCGGCACGGGGACGGGCTTGCGGCGACCTTTTTCGTCCGGCTCGCCCAGCTCCTGCTTCTGCAGCTCTATGCCGGTGACGTGTCCGTCCTCGCCCGCGTGGATCGCCACGGGGTTATTGAGCAGGCGGAACTCGATGCCCTCAGCCTCGGCATGCTCGACCTCCTCCTTACGGGCGGGAAGCTCGTCCTTGCCGCGGCGGTAGGCGATGTACACATGCTCCGCGCCCAGGCGCTTTGCCACGCGCGCCGCGTCCATCGCCACGTTGCCCGCGCCGACGACGCAGACATTGTGGAAGTGCTTGATGGGTGTGTCGTAATCGTCGCGGTATGCCTTCATGAGGTTGACGCGGGTCAGGAGCTCATTCGCGGAGTAAACGCCAAGCAGATTCTCGCCGGGAATGTGCAGGAACTGCGGCAGACCGGCACCGGAGCCGATGAACACCGCCTCAAACCCGTCCTCGAACAGCTCATCCACCGTCTCGGACTTGCCGACGATGGCGTTATTGATTATCTTCACGCCCATGGTCTTGAGGTTCTCTATCTCCGCCGCGACTATCTCCTTGGGCAGACGGAACTGCGGAATGCCGTAGACCAGCACGCCGCCGGACTTGTGGAACGCCTCGAACACCGTCACGTCGTAGCCCAGCTTGCGCAGATCGCCTGCGCAGGTCAGACCCGCAGGACCGGAGCCGACGACGGCGACACGGTGGCCGTTGGACTCGGGCACCTTTATCTCGTCCTTGACCTCTTTATTCATATGGTAGTCGGCGACAAAGCGCTCGAGGCGACCTATGCCGACGCTCTCGCCCTTTATGCCGCGCACGCACTTACTCTCGCACTGCTTCTCCTGCGGGCAGACACGACCGCAGACGGCGGGGAGGGAGTTCGTGGAGGTGATGATCTCATACGCCGCGTCAAAATCGCCCTCGGCGACCTTGGCGATAAACTCCGGGATGCGCACGGATACGGGGCAGCCCATGCGGCAGTGCGGGTCGCGGCAGTTGAGGCAGCGCTTCGCCTCGTCTATCGCCATTTCGGCGGTGTAGCCGAGGGCGACCTCGTCAAAATTCCCGGCGCGGACGATGGCATCCTGCTCGGGCATGGGGTTCTTGGTCATTTTCATATTAGCCATTGCGCTTACCTCCCGTCATGTTGCAGATATGCTTTGCCGCCTCGTCCTGCTCGTCCTTATAGAACGCGGCGCGCTTGAGAAGCGAGTCAAAATCGACCTCGTGCGCGTCAAAATCGGGACCGTCAACGCAGGCGAACTTCGTCTCGCCCCCGACGATAACGCGGCAGCCGCCGCACATGCCCGTGCCGTCGACCATGATGGGGTCGAGGGAGATGATAGTCTTGATGCCGTAGGGGCGGGTAACGTCGGCAAGGAACTTCATCATAATGTCGGGACCGATGGCGATAACGCGGTCAAACTGCGGCTTGCCCTCGGCGATGTTCGCGTCGATCTCCTGCTGGAGGTACTTGGTGGTGAAGCCGTGCTCGCCGTAAGAGCCGTCGTCCGTGCAGATGATGAGCTTGTCCGACGCTTCCTTCAGCTCGTCCTTGAGTATCACGATATCCGCCGAGCGGAAGCCGCCGATGAACGTGACCTCTATGCCCTTTTTGTGCATTTCCTTTGCGATGGGGTAAGCGATGGCGCAGCCGACACCGCCGCCGACAACGCACACCTTTTTCAGCCCCTCCATCTCCGTCGCCTTGCCGAGCGGGCCGACAATGTCGGTGATAACGTCGCCCTCTTCGACCGTGTGGAGCATTTTTGTCGTGCGTCCGGCAGCCTGCACCATGACGGTGACGGTGCCCTTTTCACGATCCCAGCCCGCCACGGACACGGGGACACGCTCGCCCTGCTCATCCAGACGGAAGATGACGAACTGCCCCGCCTGCGCATGCTTTGCGATCAGGGGAGCCTCGATCTCAAACAGGCAGATGGTTTTCGCGTCGTTCAAAAAACGCTTGGTTACTACTTTGTACATCTACACACCTCTTATATTTTTTTGTTATACTATTATTTGATAAGAAGCTTTGATTTAACTGCTGTGAACTAATGTTTCAGCAGAGATGTCAGACAACGCATCTTCCATGCCTCTCCTGAAAGGGGAGGTGGCGCGCCAGCGCCGGAGGGGTTTCATCTCGTCACTGTGCAGAACTGAACAGAAACCCCTCAGTCTCAGCTTGCGCTGAGCCAGCTCCCCTTTCAGGGGCGCCAAGAGTGTCGCTGATAACTCAACCGCCGGCATAAGTGCACATTAGCAAAATCGAAGATTTCACTCGAATAACAGTATCAAGCCCAAAGCGCTCAATATATATTATTTTACAACATCGCCATATACATGTCAAATATATTATAACTTTGACAAAGATACGCCGGGGCGCAATACAGCGCCTCGGCGTAGTGCACAATGGTGCACAGCTGTTATTTTTTCTCGTCCCCGTCCCAAGTGCGCTCGCTGATGATGTAGCGCGGGCGGTGCTTCGTTTCGAGGTATATTTTGCCGATGTATTCCCCGATTATGCCAAGGCAGATAAGCTGTACCCCGGCAACAAAGCAGATGATGCACGTCATGCTCGCCCAGCCGGAGACGGCATGACCGCACAGCGCCGTAATAAGCGCCCAAATGCAGCCCACAAAGCTCACAAACGCGACAAAGAGCCCGAAGCCCATTATCATTTGCAGCGGCTTGACGGAGAGGCTGGTTATCCCGTCAACGGCGAGGGCGATCATCTTTTTCAGCGGGTAATGGCTCTCGCCCGCGATACGCTCGGCGCGGGAGTAGGTCACGCTGGTGCTCTTGAACCCGACGAGCGGCACGAGCCCGCGCAAAAAGAGGTTGACCTCCTTGAAATTTGCGAACTCCTTTAGCACGCGCGCGCTTATCAGGCGGTAATCCGCGTGGTTGTAAACAACGTCCGCGCCCATCGCGGCGAGGAACTTATAAAAGCTCTGCGCGGTGAAGCGCTTGAAGAATGTGTCCGTCTCGCGGGAGGAGCGCACGCCGTACACCACGTCGCAGCCGTCAAGGTAAGCATCGACCATGGCATCCATGGCGTTGATGTCGTCCTGCCCGTCGCAGTCAATGGAGATGGTTATGTCGCAGACATCCTTTGCTTCCATCAGCCCCGCAAGCACGGCGTTCTGATGCCCTCTGTTGCGGCTCTGGCAGATGCCGATGTAATGCTCATCCTCGGCGGCGAGATTTTTGATGATGCTCCACGTGTCGTCCCTGCTGCCGTCGTTGACGAAGAGGACGCGGCTGTCCTCGCTGATTTTTCCCGCTGCGGCGAGGCTCTTCACCTTGTCGAGGAACATCGGCGCGGTTATCGGCAGAACTGCCTCCTCGTTGTAGCAGGGTATCACGATATAAAGTCTGGGTGTCATGATATTCTCCTTAACATATAATAGCTTCACAGCTCCGGGTACAGCGGGAAACGCTCGCACAGGGCAATGCTTTGCTCGCGCGTCTCGTCCACGGCAGCCTCGCCCTCGCGCAGTATGTGCCCTATCATCGCGCCTATCTCGTGCATCTCCGCCTCCCTCATGCCGCGCGTGGTGACGGCGGGCGTGCCGAAGCGCATTCCCGAGGTCTGGCGCACGGGCAGAGTGTCGAACGGAATGGCGTTTTTGTTGGCGGTGATATTCGCGCGGTCAAGAAGCTCCTGCACCTCCGCGCCGGTCTTGCCGCAGCTCATAACATCGACAATCATGAGATGGTTGTCCGTCCCGCCGGAGACGAGGCGCAGCCCCTGTGCCTCGAACTCCTCCGCAAGCGCGGCGGCGTTGAGGATGATTTGGTGCTGATACGCCTTAAATTCCGGCGTGAGCGCCTCGCCGAACGCGACAGCCTTTGCCGCGATAATGTGCATGAGCGGACCTCCCTGCGTGCCGGGGAAAACGGCGCTGTCGATCTTCTTTTTCAGCTCGTCTTTGCACAGTATCAGCGCGCCGCGAGGACCGCGCAGGGTTTTGTGCGTGGTGGTGGTGACAACGTCGGCATATGGCACGGGGCTGGGGTGCTCACCCGCCGCGACGAGCCCGGCGATGTGCGCCATGTCCACCATGAGGTACGCGCCCACCGCGTCCGCGATCTCGCGCATTTTTGCAAAGTCGATAACGCGGGAGTACGCGCTCGCCCCGGCGATGATGAGCTTGGGGCGGCACTCCTCCGCCCTCTGCATGACGGTGTCGTAGTCTATCCGCTCGCTCTCACGGTCAACGCCGTAGAAGCAGGCGTTGAAGTATTTGCCGGAGATGGATGCCTTCGACCCGTGGGTGAGGTGTCCGCCGTGGCTGAGATCCATGCCGAGTATGGTGTCGCCCGGCTTCAAGAGCGCGAGATACACCGCAACGTTTGCCTGCGAGCCGGAGTGCGGCTGCACATTGGCATGCTCCGCGCCGAAAAGCCGCTTTGCCCGCTCTATGGCAAGCTCCTCTATCTCATCGACATACTCACAGCCGCCGTAATAGCGCGCGTGGGGATAGCCCTCGGCGTATTTGTTCGTCAAATGACTGCCCATTGCCTGCATAACGGCGGGGCTGACGAAATTTTCAGAGGCGATAAGCTCTATATGATCCCGCTGGCGCGCAAGCTCGCGCATCATGGAATCATAAACCTCTCTGTCCTGCTGCTTTATAATATCATAGCTCATTGCATGCCTCCGTTTTAATACTATTAATACCATTCTTAAGAATGTCACGTATCTTTTATATTATAACTCAGCTCTATCCTCTTGGCAAGTGGGTCAATTTGTGATAAAATATTAGCATTGAGAAATATCTGCTCAAAGGAGATGTGCGGACAGCGATGAAAAAATTCTGGAACATTCTGCGCAAGGTGCTCATCGGTATAGGCGCGGTGCTTTTGTTCGTCTTTGTGTGGATCCTTGCAAACGAGTATGTCCCTATGGCGTATGAGGAGCTGGAGATAACGACGGACGGCGACACCTCCTATATCCGTCAGGGGCAGGAGCTGAGCGTGCTGACATGGAACATCGGTTACTGCGGACTGGGCAAGGATGCGGACTTCTTCATGGACGGCGGCAAGAATGTCACGTCCGCCGACGAGAACACCGTGCTGGAGAACATGCTCGGCATCAAGAAGTTCATACGCGATCAGGATCCCGACCTCATCATGCTTCAGGAGGTCGATACAAATTCGGAGCGCACATACCACATCAACGAGACGAAATATCTCGCCGCGTCGGAGAGCGTCCATGCGCTCAACTACTCCTGCGTGTACGTTCCCTACCCCATCCCGCCGATAGGGCAGGTCAACAGCGGACTTTTCACCACGACCAATCTGTACATCAGCAGCGCCGAGCGCGTATCTCTCCCCTGCCCGTTCTCGTGGCCGGTGAGCGCGGCAAACCTCAAGCGCTGCCTGCTCGTCAGCTATCTGCCGATAAAGGGCACGAACCAACAGCTTGTGCTTGTGAATCTGCACCTTGAGGCGTATGATGACGGCGAGGGCAAGATCGCCCAGACCAAGCAGCTTCGCGAGTTTATAGAGCTGGAATACCGCAAGGGCAACTATGTCATTGCCGGCGGGGACTTTAACCAGATCTTCCCCAATGGGCTGAAGCTCTACCCCAACGAGCACCCCGACCTGTGGTCGCCCGGCACGCTCGACGAGAAGGTGCTCCCCGGTGAGGGATGGCACTTCGCCTACGATGTGACGACACCCTCCTGCCGTCTGCTCAACCAGCCCTACAATCCCGACGATGCCGAAAACACGCAGTATTATGTCATTGACGGCTTCATCATCTCGCCGAATGTGCGTCTCAAGAGCGTCAAATGCGCCGACCTCGGCTTTGAAAACTCCGACCACAACCCCGTTTTGATGACCGTGGAGCTCAAGTGAAAAAATTCCCGCTGTGTGGACAAGAAACAAGCCACACAGCGGGAATTTCTTTTTTATTATTTATTATCTGTATAGTATCAGCCCTTCACCGCGCCTGCGGTCATACCCTCGACGAAGTATTTCTGCACGAGTGCAAAGAGGATAACAACGGGGATGGTGGTTATCGTGCCGAGCGCCATTATAATGCCCCAGTCGATATGTGTGGAGCTTATGTAGTTGGCAAGCCCGACGGTGAGCGTTTTCATCGACTCCTTGTTCGTCAGCACGCTGGAGAGCAGAAACTCGTTCCAGGACATGATGAACGCCATTATTCCGGTGCTGAGTACGCCGGAGACGCACAGCGGAAAGTCTATCCTTGTAAAGACCTGCCATTCGTTCGCCCCGTCCATGAGCGCCGCCTCGTCTATCTCACGCGGCAGCTTTTTGAAGAACGACACCATCAGCCACACGGAGAACGGCAGCGTCACGGTGAGGTGCCCGATAATGACACCCAGATGGCTGCCGGAAAAGCCGAGCGTGTTCATAATGCGGTACATCGGCAGCATCAGCATGATAGGCGGGACACAGTACGCCGCAAGCACACTGACAAGAATGACCTTTCGTCCGGCAAACTTGAAGCGCGTAAGGCTGTACGCGGTGAGCGTGCCGACGACCATGTCGATGACCATAACGATGGTGGCGATATATAAGCTATTGAGAAAATAGTGGATAACATTTTCATTTTGGAACGCCTGAATGTACCATTCAAGCGACCAGTTCACGGGCATTATTTTCGGCGGGATCGTGAACAGTTCCACGCCGGGCTTGAACGAGCTGAGCGCCATCCACGCCAGAGGAAAGCCCACAAGTACCACAAGAAAAATCACAAGAACGGCAACGATAATGCCGGTGACAAGCTTCGTTTTCTTTACGCTTTTGTACATTTCATCACCCGTCCTTTCCTCAGTCCTCAAGTACGCCGGACTTGAACACGTAGAATATGATGCATACGAACATCAGCACGCCCAGCACCATCGAGATCGCCGCCGCATAGCCCACCTGATACGAGCCGAACGACGCCTGATAGATGAGTATCGGCAGATGCGTTGTAGAGCCTGCCGGTCCGCCGCCGGTCACCATATAGATAAGATCATAATACGTCGCCGTCCATATAGTTCTCAAAACAACGAGAACAATGGTCGTGTTTCTCAGCTGGGGAAGTGTTATGCGGGCGAATATCTGGAGGCGGGTCGCCCCGTCAACCATTGCGGCTTCATACATCTGCTTGTCGATGCTCTTCAGCGCCGCCCAATAGATGAGCATCGGGAACGGGTAGGAGCGCCAGACATTAAGAATGACGACCACCCACATCGCCGGTCCCTGCATCGCCAGCAGCGACTGACGCGGCTCTAAAAGCCCCGCCTGCTGAAGCCAATAGCTCACGATGCCGTAATCGCTGTTCATTATCCATTTGGACACGAGCGCAAGCGTCACGGCAGGGACGACATAGGGGATGAGCAGGAAGCTCCTCAGCGCGGTTGAACCTTTCATCGGGCGTGAAATTAAAAGCGCGATGCCCAAGCCGAGCACGATCTGCCCCAGCACCGACCAGAACGTCCATACGCAGGTATTCCAGAAATATTTTTTGAACAGCTTGTTGCTGAACATGCGTATGTAATTGTCCAGTCCGACAAAGCTGCTTTCCTTTTTTATAAGGGAGGTGTTCGTGAAGCTCAGCCAGACGTTGTACACAACCGGGTACAGCACGAACATCAGAAGAAAGATAACTGCGGGAATGGCAAACGCAAAGCCAATCAGTCTGTGCCTCTTCTCATAGCTGTCGAGCAATCTTCGTTTTTTCACGGCATTTGCACTGCCCATCTCGTCTCTCCTTATTATGAATATAGAGTTTTGGAAAATATCGCCCGCCTTACGGCGGGCGATACCGCTAATTCCTGTTGGCTGTGCGTCTGCACAGTCGGGGATAAGCCATTACATGGTCGCTGCGAAGGCAGAGAGGTCATCATTGATGAGCTCGTATGCCTCCTCGGAGGTGTAAGTGCCGTTGCATGCGCCCTGCAGAGCCTCGCCGAAGATGGTGGTGGACTCAATGTAGGCGGACATTGCGCTCAAGCCGTGCTCCATGCCGTACCAGTACCAGGTGCTGTTCTCAAACTGCTCGAAGATGTAGTCAACCTCGGTCTGGAATGCGGCGACTTTCTCGCTGGATTTATAGAGCTCGAACGCGGGCTTGTAGGACGGGAACGCAAACATCGGGCGGCTGAGAGCACGCTCTGCGGCACGCTCGGGAGTGTAGAGCGCGGTGAGGAAATCGCTGACGAGGGCGGAGCGCGTCGCGTCGTCCTGCTTGCTGGCGACGAAGCAGTAGCCAGAGCCGAAGGATGCGACCTTGCTGCCGTCAACACCGGGGAAGTCGAAGCAGCCGAGCTTATCGACCATATCGGGGTTGTTGCCCTGTGCGTTGCCGATAACAGCGCCCATGTCAAGCGTCATGGCGACAGTGCCGGTGACGGCAAGAGCGTTGCGGTAATCGCCCCACGACCAAGTGAGAGCACCCGCAGGAGACGCGGTCTTGTAAAGGTCAACAAGATAGTCAATGACCTTGACGGCTTCATCCTTCTGCTTGTCGAAGCAGTACTCGCCCGTGGCGGGATCCATGAAGAACACGCCCGCAGAGCACATCATTTCATAAAGGGTCTGTGCGGCGACCTGCACGCCGTCAAGAGGCACGGGGAAGCCGGAGCACTCGGCAGTGTTCAGCTCGGTGGCAACGGTCTTGAACTCCTCCCAGGTGGTGGGGATCTCAAGCCCTTTTTGCTCGAAGAGATCCTTGCGATACCACACGCTGGTGTGCATCGCCCAGTCGGGCAGTCCGTAGACATTGCCATCCGCGCCGGTGAGGACGGTCAGGTAAGCGTCGGAGAAGTCGCTGCGACCGATGCCGTCGATGATGTCATCAAGGGGCATGATGCTGTCGGCAGCGTAAAGA